>CAYUOI010000001.1:0-43087 GCA_964446365.1 uncultured Candidatus Saccharibacteria bacterium
GCTTACAGGGGTGTTATGCTTATGTTAACTATGTCACGTTTACTTGCCGAGTTATTGGGGGCGCCGCAGCCGGCTTTTAGCCAGGCTGTAGGCAAACTCGAACGGGCCGGCGGATTGCCTAGCGCTGATGTACGCTTGACAGCCGACGTAATGCGCCGCGCACAAGAAGCTTTGCGCCAGCTCGGCTTGGATCCTAGCGACACCGCTGCCAAAGAGCTTTACCAAGCCTTGATGCTTAAAGTCGAAAAAGATGAGAGTTTAGTCAGAAAGCATCTAAATCTAAAAGACAAGTCATCGCTCGATGAACTGGTTCCGGCCGTTTTAAAAAGCCTCGATACACTTAATTTGCCGCGCAGCGCATGGGTTATAAAGCCTAGTGTCGTCAAAAGGATATTACAATCGCATCCGCCAAAAGTGCTTATGAAACAGTTGGGTTACCGCTCGGTCGATTCTATGCTTAAAAGAGAAGCTATAGCCAGTATAGTCATGGCCTCATTTCTGTGTGAGGGCAGCACCTGGCGCGAGCGCCTATACAGTAAATATCGCCAGCTTAAGCCGACAGACTGCGAAATAGCCAATGTTAATACCGTTTTACTGAGCACTAAACGTTGGCAGCAGTTTTTTGCTAAGCATACTGAATTGAAGAAGCGCCTTATTATGCCGGTGCCTGAATTAGGTGTAGTCGTAATTTTACCTTTAGAAGCAACGGTGCTTCCAGGAGCGGCGTTAGCTTTGTTGTTAGCGCTGGTTTACCACATAAACAGCATTCGCAGCCAGAGCGCTCATGTTAAGTTACAGCAGGTTAAACCGCACTTTGGTCAGCAAGCGCTGGATATCTGGCGCGGTCGGAATCAGCCCGTAGCATACCTAGCTGAACAGCCCCTGTACTGGAACACGGTCCACCATCATTTTGCATCGCGACCGTCAGAAAATTACCCCGAGACGTTTGACCCGCATGTCAGACCGGAAGATTTGCATCATCACACTCCGGAAGAAGTTTTAATTGCAATTGTGCCAGAGCTAAATTTCTGGCATGGCGCCAGCCATAGCGGCATAGTTCATGAAGGCCAGCCGGTGTCATTGCACGCCATGGACGCGGCCATAAATTACTGCAACCGACTGCCATTTGAAAATCGCTCTAACGGCTATCTGCAGGAAGCTATCGGCCAGGAGTTGCTAGTGAGATATATGCGTGAACCGCATTTGCATAATGTAGTCGTGCTGCAGTTAGAAACTCATCCCACACTACCGCAATCAAAAATCGGAACTGTCTCATGAGCGAACTCCACCACAGAAAACTTCAGTATGCCATCTGTATTTCCGGCGCGGCCGCTGGTAAAACTGTGTTATCTTCTGGTCAGCTGGCAGAAGATCTTGGCGCGGCTATTGCCAAAAGCGGCCATATTTTGACCACCGGCGCCACAGTCGGGCTGCCGTATTACGCCGCCAATGGCGCCAAAAAAGTTGGCGGCATGAGTATTGGTTTTTCACCGGCCAGCAGTTTACGCGAACACCTGCGTAAGTACCATCTGCCATATGAATGCTTCGATTTTATTAATTTCACCGGCATGAATTATGTTGGCCGTGACTTGTACCTGGTGCAATCAAGTGACGCCGTGATTACGGTCGGCGGACGGTTCGGAAGTCTGCATGAGTTCACTTCGGCTTTAGAGGCTGGTAAACCCTGCGGTGTTCTAATTGGCAGCGGCGGTACAGCCGATCTGATTCCATCACTTCTAAAAACGCTTGAACCGCCGCACGATGAATTAGTAATTTATGACGACAATCCCGAACGGTTGGTAAAGCGAATCATAGAGATTATTGATAAAGAGTACGTCGACTTAAAGCAGCACTTAAGCGATCGCGACGACTACTGGTTCCTAGAACAACCAAAACTGCCACGCGCCGGCTAAATTTCTCATTGTTGGTACAATGAGAAGATGGCTAAATTCAAGCTAAACGCGGAGTTCAAGCCGACTGGTGATCAGCCGGCGGCTATTTCCGCGTTAACCGATGGCCTTCAAAAGGCAACCAAAGAGCAGGTATTACTTGGCGTAACCGGATCGGGTAAGACTTTCACAATGGCCAATGTGGTCCAGAATATCCAAAAGCCAACCCTAGTACTTAGCCACAACAAAACACTCGCGGCCCAACTTTATAATGAGTTTAAAAGCTTTTTCCCAGATAATGCCGTTCATTATTTTGTAAGTTACTTTGATTATTATCAGCCGGAAGCCTACATTCCGCGTAGCGATACCTACATCGAAAAAGATTCCCAAATTAACGAAGAAATCGACCGGCTGCGTCACGCCGCCACCGACGCGCTACTTTCTAGGCGAGACGTATTAATCGTCGCCAGTGTCAGCTGCATCTACGGCATTGGTTCGGTAGAAGATTATGGTAATTTGGCCGAAGTTATTAAGGTTGGTGAGCGCAAAGTCCGCGACAAGCTGCTGAGACATTTGACAGATATTCAGTACCAGCGCAACGACATTGATTTCCACCGGAGTACCTTCCGGGTTCGCGGTGATGTGGTTGATGTTTATCCGGCTGGTGAGGAAATGGCCTACAGGATAGAGTTTTTTGGAGATGAAGTCGAACGAATCACTAGAATAGATCCGTTAACAGGGGAAATACTAGCCAATCTGGAAACTCTGCGAGTTTTTCCAGGCAGCCACTACGTAACGCCGGAATCCAAATTAAAGGTAGCCTTGGGCAAAATACAGCAAGAACTAGAAGAGCGGCTGGCTTTCTTTAACAAGAATGGTTTGCTTCTTGAGGCCCAGCGTTTAGCGCAGCGCACCAAGTTTGACCTGGAAATGCTTGAGGAAACCGGCTTTGTTAAGGGAATTGAAAATTATAGCCGCTATTTGACAAACCGCGAGCCTGGCGAGCAGCCAGCCACGCTGCTGGATTACTTTCCAGATGACTTTCTGATGTTTATCGACGAGTCACACATGACCATTCCGCAGGTACGCGGTATGTATAATGGCGACCGCGCTCGCAAGGAAGTGTTGGTGGAACACGGCTTTCGCTTGCCGAGCGCTCTAGACAACCGGCCGCTAACTTTTACGGAATTTGAGCGTCACGTCAATAATGTCGTTTATGTCAGCGCAACTCCTGCTGACTACGAACTGTCGCGCAGTCCTGAGCCAATTTATCAGGTTATCCGGCCAACCGGATTGCTCGATCCAGAAATAGAAGTTCGTCCGATTGAAGGCCAGATTGATGACTTAATCAGCGAGATTAGGGCGACTGTCGATAAGCGGCAGCGAGTCCTAGTAACGACGCTAACCAAACGAATGAGCGAAGACCTGACCGAATATCTCAAGGAACTAGATATTAAGGTAACTTATTTACACAGTGATATCGAAACCCTGGAGCGAACCGATATTTTACGTGATCTGCGGCTTGGCACTTACGACGTGGTTGTTGGTATTAACCTACTTCGTGAAGGCCTGGATTTGCCCGAGGTCAGTCTGGTAGCTATCTTAGACGCTGATAAAGAAGGGTTTCTACGAAGCGAGCAGGCTTTAATTCAAACCGTCGGCCGGGCCGCCCGCCATGTTGAGGGACGGGTGGTGATGTATGCCGACCATATTACCGGCAGCATGCAGCGCACTATTGACGAGACTAATCGCCGCCGCAAAATCCAGGAAGCCTACAACACTGAACACGGTATAACCCCTACCGGAATATCAAAGTCGATCGAAAAAGGTATGCGGCCGGATCTTCCCGAGGAAGCTAAGAAGGCCAAGCTGGATCTCAAAAAGATACCCAAAGACGAATATAAGCACCTGATTCGTGACTTGTCGTCTCAGATGGACTTGGCGGCAGCTAACCTGGAATTTGAAAAAGCCGCCGAGCTACGCGATATTATCACCGATATTAAGAGCAAACTCTAAGCGGCTTTTCGGGGGCGCCAAAGTATACCGGCGTGGCGCAAGCTGCGGACGGTTTTATCAGCACCTTCTTCTGCATTAAGTGCCATAGCGTGGCCTTGTCCTTGTATTGGTTCAAAGCTCAGATTAGGGAACTGTTTCTCGTAACGGCGCCACATTGGATGCTCTCCTACCGGATCCTTGGTACCGCTTATTACAACAGTAGGATAGTGATCAAGAACTCTTTTAATTTTAGGCTTTGGCGTTCCTTTGCCTAAATCAAACATCTGCCAGAATAAAGCCGGTAGGTCGCTTAGGCCAGGGGCTGACTCTTGCATAACCTCTAGGTTATGGGCGCGCTCATCGCCCTTTTCGCGAATAGCCACCTCTTTGATGCCGTCCACAAACATGGCCGGTGCAAACTTAATGCCCATATCCAGCCAGACCCTCTCAGGGGGAACAAGCGCTTGTGCATAATAGGCAATGCCGGCGATTTTGACAGGTTGCCCGTTATCGAGATTAAAATTGAGCATTTCATTAGTAATAACAGTGCCCATTGATACCGATGTGATAACTGCCGGTTGGTTACCGCACAGTGCTCCCACTAGCCGCAAGCGTTGGCCAGCCATTCGTCTAATACGAGCCTGTGTAGCTGCCCTGGTAAAATTAAGACGATCAACCACATCACCAATACCGTTGGTGGCAATACTGACAACACGCACACCGGGTAAGCGTTTGACGTAGGCTTCGTGCCAGGCCTTGCCGGTGCCTTTTTCCGTTTTCTCAGTAAAGCCCCGTAAGTCAAAAAGGGTATATCGACTATGTACGCCTACAGGCTCGGTAATGTTCAGCGAGTGAGTATACGTATCTTTGCCTTCAATAGTAACGCGTGCTAAGTAGTGGTCGTAATCATGATCACTGTCGCCCTGACGCTCTGCTTCAACCGATATATCATGACCAACCAACGCAACTTTGCCTAGCTCGTACTCAGTATGGGCTTGAATACTTTCGCCGAAAATTTGGAACTCTTTGCCCAGCAATGTAACCATGTCGGTAGTTGTTGTACCGTCAGTGGAACTTTCAAAACTATTTAATGCTGTCGCCATGTTGTCTTTTTAACGCTTGTCCTTATCGTATTCCTGCCGCGGGTCTTTGTAAAGCAGATTATAAATCTGTGCTTAACCAGCTTATTTATCTCTGTTATACTTAGGCAAATGGCGGAACTCAAACGGGAAGATATATTAAAGTTGGCACGGCTGGCACGGCTCCATCTGGGCGATGACGAAGTGGAACGTTTCCGCGGCGAAATCAGCGCCATCCTAGGTTACGTTGAACAGTTGCAGGCGACTGACACCAAAGGGCTTGAACCAACCTATCAGGTAACCGGCTTAAAAAATGTAATGCGGGCTGACAAGATTAAGGATTACGGTTCAACGCTCGAAGAGCTGCTTAAAAACGCCCCAGCGACCGAAAAAGGCCACTTTAAAGTCAAAAGGATTATCAAGTGAGCCAATGGCCGGCAATTGCAGACATTGCTAAAAAGGTACAAGCGGGCGACCTTAGTGCGGTTGATCTTGTAAATAAGGCTCTTAAAACAGTCGAAGAGAAGTCAGAGTACGACTCCGTTTTGCAAACTACTGAAAAGCGGGCCCTTGAACGCGCCAAGCAAATTGATGATGGCGTTGCTAAAGGCGAAACAATCGGCCGCCTTGCCGGTGTGCCTTTTATTGCCAAAGATAATTTTCTGACTTTTGGCAGCCAAACCACTGCGGCCAGCAATATTCTTAAAGGTTTTGAGGCGCCTTATCAATCGACGGCCATTGAACTTTTGGAAGCGGAGGGCGCAATATGCATTGCCAAAGCCAACCTTGACGCTTTTGCGCATGGTTCCAGCACCGAAAATAGCGATTTTAAAATAACTAAAAACCCACATAATAAAGACTACGTACCAGGCGGCTCTTCCGGCGGTTCGGCCGCGGCTGTGATTCTGGATATGGTGCCATTCGCGCTCGGTACTGATACGGGCGGCTCAATCCGCTTGCCAGCAGCTTTTTGCGGTGCGGTTGGATATAAACCTACCTATGGCCTGGTATCGCGTAGCGGTGTTATAGCCATGGCCAGCAGTACTGACGTTATTGGGCCGCTGACACGTAATGTAGAGGATACGGCTCTGGTGCTTGATGTTATGGCTGGTAAAGATGAGCTGGATGGCACGACTATCGATCGCGAAAAAACTTATAAAATTAGTAAGACAAAGCTAGCCGGCCTAAAAATCGGCATTGTAAAAGAATATATGGGCGAAGGGCTAGATGAGGCGGTCAAAAAACAAGTTTTAGCAGCGACTGAAAAGCTTAAAAAAGCTGGTGCGGACATTGTTGAGGTCAGCCTGCCGTCACTGCCGCTAGCCTTGGCGTGTTATTACATAATTATGCCGGCCGAGGTAAGCAGCAACCTAAGTCGCTACGACGGCCAACGCTATGGCCATAGCGATGCGTCAGCAAAATCCCTGGATGATAGTTATAACTTATCACGTAGCAAAGGCTTCGGTACCGAGGCCAAGCGTCGCATTATGATAGGTACTTACGTACTCAGCAGCGGTTATTACGACGCTTATTACAAAAAGGCCCAGACGGTGCGCACCAAGCTCATTAACGAATTTAACGATACTTTTAAGAAAATCGATTTTCTGCTCGGACCAACTGCACCTACTACTGCCTTTAAGATTGGCCAGAATGTCGATGATCCGCTGCAAATGTATTTGACTGACATCATGACGGTCGGTGCGAACCTTGCCGGAATTCCTGCAGTCAGCATGCCGGCTGGTACGCATAATGGTTTACCGGTTGGTTTGCAGTTGATGGCCCCACAGCGCCAGGACGCGGCACTGCTGGGCCTGGCTGCGGCCACCGAGGAGTTATTGGGATGAGTAAAACAGCCATAGCTTTAATAGCTGCCGGTATTTTGCTGCTTTTAGCGGTACTATTTGTATTGCAGCGCCGGATACCTCGTAAACCCAAGCAGCGTTTTTACGTAGCCCAATGGCTTGAACTACAAGCCTATTGCAAGAATAAAGCCACCTGGCCGAAAGCCATAATAGAGGCAGATAAGCTGCTAGACAAAGCTTTAAAACGCCGCCGCTTTAGCGGCCGTAGCATGGGCGAGAGGCTGGTTTCGGCCCAACGGTCGCTAAGTCAAAATGACGCCACCTGGTTCGCCCATAATCTTCGTAAAAAAATCACCACTAACCCGAACCTTAAACTGCGCGAAAGCGACGTAAAGCACGCATTGGTTGGCTTCCGGCAAGCATTGCGTGATATAGGAGCATTGCCTGATGCCGACTCAGATAAGTAAATATACGGCAACCATTGGTATTGAGTGCCACGTCCAGCTCAAGACTAAAACTAAGCTATTTTCTGCTGTCGCCAATGACGCCCGTGAAGCGGCCGCCAATACCCTTATAAGCCATATTGATCTTGGTATGCCCGGTGCGCTGCCAGTTTTAAATGAAAAAGCTGTGCAGTATGCCCTAAGAATGGCCTACGCTTTTAATACCGAACCCCAGACCCATAGCTTTTTTGAACGTAAGCACTACTTCTATCCAGATCTCCCCAAGGGATATCAAATTACCCAACTCACGAACCCGATTATAGTCGGCGGCTATGTTGAGCTTGAAGACGGCACTAAGGTGCATTTGAACAGAGTTCAAATGGAAGAAGACGCCGGCAAGAACATACATCCCACCGGCGTGGACTACAGCTTAGTGGACTTAAATCGAGCCGGCACGCCTCTGCTGGAAATAGTTTCTGAGCCAGACATGCATACGGCCGCACAGGCTAAAGCCTTTGCCAGAGAACTCTATCTGCTGGCGCGTTATGCGGGTGTTTCAGATGCCGATTTATACCACGGAAATATGCGTTTTGACGTTAACGTGTCTTTAAGCGCCCAGGAAGGAAAACTTGGCACCAGGACTGAAACTAAGAACCTGAATTCTTTTCGTAGTGTTGAAAAAGCCGTTGAGTACGAAATTAAACGCCAAACCGAGGAATTAAATAAAGGCAATGAAATCATTCAGGAAACCCGTGGTTGGAGCGAGGCCAAACAAAAGACACTCAGCCAACGCGGCAAAGAGGAAGCCCACGACTACCGCTACATGCCCGAACCCGATATTCCACCCCTGGAAATTAATGCCGAGATGAGCCTGGCAGCTAAAAAAACATTGCCGGTTCTACCGACTGAGTGGCGCAAGCGTTTAAGCGGGCTTGGTATGCCGGGCAGTTATAGTGAAACTCTGTTGGAGGCCCAAATAGAAGACGAAGAAATTGATTATCTATCTCTGATCGAAGGCGCACTTAAAGATAGGGATTACACTTCGGCTCTGGCCAACTGGTTTGTAAACGTTGAAATTCCACTGCGGCGCGATACTAAAACTACCAGCCAGCACAGCAATGACCAGCGTGCGTCTATTTACCGCGAAACCTATCTGCTAATAAAAGACGGAAAGCTGAACTCTACTAATGCCAAAGCGCTTTTGACGGAACTGTTTAGCTCCGGCGTTAATCCGGATGACGTTGCCCAGTTTGCTCAAGATCAGGGTTACATTCAGGTATCTGACGAAGCTGCCATTACGGAAATTATTAAGACTGTGCTGGCGGCAAATCCAGAAGCCGCCGATGATGTTCGCAAAGGTGAGGTAAAAGCAATCGGCTTTTTGGTGGGCCAAGTAATGAAAGCTAGCCAGGGTCAGGCCAACCCGCAAATGGCACAAAAATTGATTAAGCAACAACTTACTGTAAAATAATAGATATGGATGCGGAGACAGTACTTGTTATTATTTTATCGGTTACGCTGGCAGTATTTTTAGTTGTCGGCATAATCACGCTTATTAAAGTTATCGATCTCCTAAATAGTCTAAAAAGAATCACAGATAAAGCCGAGAAGTTTGCTGAAAGCGCCGAAAGCTTAGGTGAATTTTTTAAGGATGTCAGCGGCAATCTGGCCATTGGTAAACTTGTGCACAACATTTCACATTACGTAAAGAGCAAGAAAAGAGAGAGGTAACCATGGCAAAGAATGGTAAAAAGTGGGCCCTGGCAGCAGTTGTTGCCGGAGCGGCCGGCTACGTCGCTGGTATTCTGACGGCTCCTAAAAGCGGTAAAGAAACCAGGAAAGATATTAAAGACGCCGCTGTTAAGGCTAAGAGTGAGGCGGAACGAGTGCTTAAAGAGCTACATAGCGATTTAGACGCTTTGATAGTCAAAGGCAAGGCCCGCGCCAAAACACTGGGGGCAACGGCTCAAAAAGAGTTACTAAAATTGCTCGATAACGCCAACAGCGCCAAAGAAAAAGCCCGCACAATTCTATCGGCACTGCATGAAGGTGATGCCGCCGACGATAAAGATCTGCAAGGCGCAATCAATGATGCTAAAAGCTCGATTGATAATCTCAAAAAATATCTGAAGAAGAATGGCGAAGCCTAAAAAACCGAAGCCAACCGACCTTGGTAAAATGCTGATCAATATTTACGAGAGCGGTTACCTGGACCGAAATGAGGCCTACAAACAAAGCTTTATTAAAGGTTTAATCGGCGGTTTTGCCGGCGTTTTGGGCGCAACTGTTTTAATAGCTTTGTTATTGTGGGCGCTTTCGGTGATCGGCCATATAAACGTACTCAAGCCGTTTGTTGAGCCTGTCAAAGATACGGTTGAACAAGCTACACAGTAGCGTTGTAAAAAGCTGCTTTTTAAGGGTATCGACGCACAAGCGTAATAAAATAGGATCTACGTAATGGCAACACAGACTAAAACTCAAAAAATCAGTCCCAAAGATTATGTACACCTGCATAACCATAGTCAGTACAGCCTACTGGATGGTTTGACTAAGGTGCCTGATCTTATGGATCAAGTTATTGACCTGGGCATGCAAAGCGTGGCTATCACGGATCACGGTACGTTATCTGGTTTGATTGAATTTTACAAAGAAGCTAAGGCTAAGGATGTTAGACCGGTATTGGGTATGGAAACTTACGTCGCTGCTCGCGGTCACGCCGATAAGGATCCGGCTAAAGATAAAAACAATTTCCACCTCATTCTTTTAGCAATGAACAATACCGGTTACCAAAATCTGATGAGACTAAGCACGATAGCTAATCTTGAAGGATTCTATTACCGGCCGCGGATAGACCACGAGCTGCTGGAAAAATATAACGAAGGTTTAATCGTGTTAAGCGGCTGTATCGGCGGCGAAGTAGGTGACGCCTTGCGCCAGGGACAGTACGAAGCTGCCAAAAAAACTGCAGCTTGGTATAAAAAAATATTCGGCGATCGCTATTATCTGGAAGTCCAGGACCACGGACACCCCGAGCATACTACTGTTTGGGCAGAGCAAAGCCGGGTAAATGAACAAATATTTAAACTTGGCAAAGAACTGTCTATTCCCTGCGTACTAACGTGCGACGCTCACTACTTAAAGCACGCGGACCAGGATGCCCATGAAATTCTACTCTGCGTTCAAACCGGCTCTTTTTTAAGCGATGAAAAACGGATGAGCCTAAAGGAAATGGAACTGCACCTTACCGATCCCAAAGAAATTATAAAGCGTTGGAGCAAAACGCATCCTGAGGTTATAACAAACAGCCGGCTAATAGCTGAACGCTGCAACGTTGAAATTGAACTGGGTCGAATACTGATTCCAAAATTTCCAGTTCCGCGCGGCCAATCCGAGAGATCATACCTGGAATTGTTAACTTATCAGGGCTTAGCGTGGCGATATGGTGGAACTAGTGAAAGTAAATCAAAAACTATGGACAAGGACGCTGCCAAGAAAATTCTGCCGGATCATGTCCGCGAACGAGCCGAATATGAACTTGGAGTCATTGAGCAAATGGGTTTTTGCGGATATTTCCTTATCATTGCCGACTTCATCAACTGGGGCAAAGACAAGGGCATAGTTTTTGGACCGGGCCGCGGCTCTGCGGCCGGCTCGATTATATCCTTTGCCTTAAAAATTACTGAGCTAGACCCGCTGGCTTATGATTTGCTTTTCGAGCGTTTCTTAAACCCTGATCGTATATCGATGCCAGACATTGATATTGATATTCAAGATACTCGGCGGAACGAAGTTATCCAGTACTGCGTTGAAAAATATGGTACGGAGAGGGTTGCTAATATTGTTACATTTGGCCGTATGGCCGCCCGTAACGCCGTGCGCGATGTAGCACGGGTTTTGCAGGTACCTTACGCCGATGCCGACCGCCTGGCTAAAATGCTGCCGCAGCCGGTTCAGGGCAGGCATATACCTTTATCACAGTCGCTTCAGTCTGATAACGACCTTAAAAAAGAATATCGTAATAATGAAACCTCCAAGAAAGTGTTTGATTTAGCCGTACAACTAGAGGGAACAATTCGTAGCCACGGAGTTCATGCCGCCGGCGTTGTGATTGCACCGGACGAGATCGTTAAGTTCGCTCCTTTAGAAATGGCCCAAAAGGGAGTCATTGCAACTCAGTACTCAATGGGCCCGATCGAAGAAGTCGGATTGCTCAAGATGGATTTTCTGGGCTTATCAAACCTTACTATTATTAAAAACGCCCTGCGCATTATTAAGCGCGTCTACGCAAAAGATATCCAAATTGAAGATATACCACTTGACGACGTCAGCACTTACGAACTCTTCCAGCGCGGTGACACAACCGGCGTATTCCAATTTGAATCTTCCGGTATGAAGCGTTACTTAAAACAGCTCAAGCCTACCCAGTTTGAGGATTTAATAGCAATGAACGCGCTTTATCGTCCAGGTCCAATGCAATGGATTGACGACTTTATTGCCCGTAAAAACGGTCAGCGCCGCATTGAATATCTGCATGACGTCATGCGCCCGGCGCTCGAGCAAACCTACGGGATTATGGTTTATCAGGAACAAGTCATGCAGATCGCCAAAGATATGTGTGGCTTCAGCGGCGGCCAGGCCGACACACTACGCAAAGCCGTCGGCAAGAAGAAACGTGATGTCATGGCTAAAATGAAACAGGATTTTATTAATGGAGCTATGCAAACTTCCGGCGTTAAACAAGCCGTAGTCGAGAAATTATGGACTGAAATTGAAAAATTTGCCGACTATGCTTTTCCTAAAGCCCACGCTTCGTGCTATGCCACAGTTGCTTACTGGACGGCTTACTTAAAAGCTAACTATCCCGACGCTTTTATGGCGGCTCTTATGACAAGCGACTTTGACAGTACAGACCGCCTGGCGATTGAGATCAATGAATGCAAGCATATGGGCATTGAAGTATTGCCGCCAGACGTAAACGAATCTTTTGTGGAATTCGCGGTAGTACCTGGCAAAAAGCAGATACGTTTTGGCATGAACGCTATTAAAAATGTCGGAACAGGAGCGGTAGAAGAAATACTGCGTGCCCGCGAGCAGGACAATGGTTTCACCGGACTGGAAGACTTTTTCGGTAAAGTAAATGTGCGGATTGTAAATCGCAAAGCCCTCGAAAGCCTTATTAAATCCGGCGCTTTTGACCGGTTCTCGCCGCGAGCCATCCTAATACAAAACATTGATGTGCTTTTAGCATTCGCTAATCGACTGCAAAAAGCGAAGATCGAAGGCCAGACAGATTTGTTTGGGGAGGATTCACCAAAAATTTTACATGCCAAACTGACTCTTGGCGAAGCCGCTGATTTGAATCCAGCCGAACAGCTTCGTTGGGAACGAGAGCTACTGGGTATTTACCTGTCTAATCATCCGCTTGATAAATTCGAGCTTATCTTATCTGAAAAAACTTTGCCGCTTAATCAACTGAGCGCAGAACATGAGGGTAAGCGGGCGACTGTCGGCGGCGCAGTGACTGATATTCGTGAAATTGTTACTAAAAACGGTCAGAAAATGGCTTTTGTAAAAATTGAAGATAAATTCGGCGAAATCGAACTGGTGCTTTTCCCGTCAGTATATGTACCTGAAATCTGGCAGCGCGACGCCATTATAATTGCCAAGGGCAAGGTGTCTACCCGCGATCGTAACGGCAGCGAGTCCAGCGAAGTTAAGGTTATGGTAAACGAGGCTCGTCAGCTGGAGTACAGCGAAGCCGACAATTATAAATCTACCGGTAAAAAAGTGAACCCGCCGAAAGGGCCCGGTGCCAAAACCGCGTCAAACTCAGCGCCAGCCGCATCGACTTTACCGCAACGTATTTATCTACGATTACCAAGCGGCGAGGATCAGGAACTATTATTATCGCTCAAGCGGACTATCGATGGCTATCAGGGCGACACCGAAGTTGTATTGGTGCTAGGCGCCGATACCAGTAAGCAAATTATTAAGTTACCAATGCGAATGAGCAAAGAGTCTACGGTGCTACGAGAATTGGAAACGCTATTAGGTGCGCCGAACGTTAAGTTGCATTAGCGGATGACGCCGCCGGCTTGGAGCAGCATGACACAAAGCCCCAGAAAGCCGACAACGGTAAGATCAAATAGTGGATGCTGAAGGGCGAAGCGCTCGCCTTTGAACCAGTAGCGTCGTAAAGCCAGACTATGCTTAATCAGCAATACGGCCAGGCCCATCAGAGCGCAAATGGCAATTACTAAATTGATGCCTGGCAAACGGCCGCCTGATAATAATTGCGAAACGGCAACGGTGCGTGATGCCGGCTCAGTGTTATTTGTGGCGGCTCCAAGTGTATGGACGTTATTTACAAATGTGCCGCTGAGTGGAATGCCCGGTACATCAGTAGCGGAAAGCGAAATACGAGGCGTGCCGTATTCCGCTACGATAATGGTTTCAGGACCTTTACCCTGGTAGTCAGCCACGTTTGCATAGCCGAAACCGACATCCTGGAAGCTACTGTCTAATAAATTATCGCGGTGCGACGGACTATTCATCCAGCCGGTGACCGCATCGCTACCTGTTGTAAAGCCGTAAGCCAGATTCTCGCCGGCTTTCTGATAGGTATAACCGGCCGCGTCAAAGAATGCCCACGGCTGATTGCCTTCGGGCGTGTTATGTGACCAGTAATTGCGCGACGCCATGTCATTAGCTTTAGCTTGGGCCGCAGCCGTTAATTTATCGTTTAAGCGCAGGCCGGCAACATGATTAGTAATACGCTGCTGGTTCGTGGCGTCTAGCAGTCCCTGTGAAGAAAGGTTGGTGGCATATGAAAGTACATTGCGCCCGACTTTGTGCAGGCCCAGGCTCAGCACCAGCATACCGGTAACAATTAAAGCCAATGGCATATAAGGCCAATAAGTTTTTAGAAAGTGGGCTGTCTGCTTTTGGTGTTGGCCGTATCGTTTTTTGTGTGTTTGGCTTTTGCGCGCCATGATACTGCCATTATTTTAGCAAATTAAGACATAAAGCGTAAGTGGTATAAAGCCATGGCCGCGGCTTGGGCCACATTAAATGATTCTTTGCTGCCCAGCATTGGTATTTCAAGTATGCTATCAGCCATATCTAGAATGACTGGCTCAATGCCTTCCACTTCACGGCCGACAATTAAAGCGACTCTGACAGGCGGCTTAATATCGGCAAACGTGACGGCATCGGCATCCTGTTCAAGCGCGACTATTCTGTAATCCATAATTTTCAAAGCCAGTAACAGGCAACCAATACTATCGATTTGTTGCCATTTTTGAGTATCTTCGGCGCCCAGCGCAGCCTTATGAATTTGTCGGTGTTGTTTTTGGGCAAGATGCGGTAGGCGTTTGTCGCCGGCTTTGTGCGGGTAAGGTGTATAGCCGGTTAGAAACAAGCGTTCCAGCCCCAGACCGTCAGCCGTGCGCAAAAGCGAACCGACATTATGGCTGCTACGCAAATTGTGCGCGATCAGTACCAGCTGCCGGTTCATTAATCATTCCCCTTGTGTTTAAATAGTGGCATATGTCACAAGATGCGCGACTCGATGAAGAGCAGGCTACGCAGCGCCGCGCGTTAATCCTTGGCCTGACTTATTTTGACACATCGTCCTTAGGCGATAAACCAATCTATAAAGATCTTTTACCGGTTGCCGAGATGTACAAACTACGCGTGATTCCGCTAACCGCTGATAAAAGTAATATTTTATTTGGCATCACCAACACGACGTCTCAAGCAACCATGAGCAGACTGCGGCAGCAATTTCTGGATCAGCGCATAGTTTACGCTTTGATTTCTGAAACCGGCTACCACGACTATATGAAGCTATACGACCCGCCGAAGCAGGTGACATACCAGGATATAAGCGTAGCGTCGTTTAAAGCCAGTGACGGCTTTGAAAATGTCTCAGCTACGTTGGCGCAGGTCAGGGCGGATGACCTTTTGGCCTATCTTGTTAAGCAGGCCTATCAGCTAAAGGCTTCGGATATTCATCTCGAATGCCAGGAGCACATGGTTAGAGTCAGATTGCGTGTTGATGGCGTCTTGCACCCAATTGCTCAGCTTACGCATGAAAAATATCGGCAGCTTCAGTCATCGGTGGCTATAGCGGCTAACGTTTCTACAGGCGCGCCGGAACCGCAGACCGGACACATCAACAAGGATTACAACTTAGCTACCGGCGAAAAAGTTAACGTAAACCTACGTGTTGAAACCGTTCCAGCGGCATTCGGTCAAGACATTGTTATGCGCCTTTTTACGCTACGTATGGAGCTATTGAAGCTGGATAATCTTGGCTTGAATAAGGCCGAACGGGAAGTAGTTGATGACGTTATAAAACACCCTACCGGCATGGTTTTGGTGGTCGGTCCAACCGGATCCGGCAAAACCACCACTATGTACTCACTCATAAATACGTTGAATAGCCCGGAACGCAAGATAGTAACGCTAGAAGATCCGATTGAATACTACATGCCCGGTGTCGTCCAGGTTCCAGTGCACGGCGATGAAGACAAAACCGGTTTTGCCGATAAATTGAGGGCAGTTTTACGGCTGGATCCTGATGTAGTAATGATTGGCGAAATTCGCGACGAAGATACCGCCCGGACGGCCTTGCAATCGGCACTGACCGGCCACCTTGTCATGAGCACCTTCCATGCCTACTCGGCGGCAGCAGCATTAACGCGTATGCTTGACGCCGTTGGTATAAATCCGTTGTTCGCTTCTGCCATGCACTTAATTATGGCGCAGCGTTTAGTGCGTAGATTGGATGACGCCACCAAACAGGCCTACCAGCCCGACGACGCTCTCATAAAACAGTTGCAACCAATAATTGACAGTTTGCCCAAGAGTGTCGAAAAACCGGACTTAAAGAAAGTAACTTTATATCGATCCGGCCAGTCGGCCGAAAACCCGTTTGGTTATCGCGGACAGATGTCGCTGCGAGAACAACTTCGCATGACTCCGGGTGTGCAGCAGATATTACGACTGCCGCCTAACCAGGTAACCACCGAGTTGATTCAGCAAAAAGCCGTCGAAGACGGTATGTTAACAATGCTTCAAGACGGACTATTAAAGGCCATAGCCGGCTTAACATCTCTCGAAGAGATTTACCGTGTAGTCGGCTAGCAACTACCTTAGCTATGTAGTATGGTATAAACCATTATGGTCCGATCAGCAGGTAGAGGTTTTGCTCACAGCAATCCATCAGCAGTCTACGAAGTAGAAGTGACCCCCACAAGAGAGGTTAGGGAACGCGGACAGGCCGAGTTCAGAGAACAGTTGTTCGGCACGCCGCCTGAAGCCAGCCTATCAGTCGCAGCTACTCCTATAGAGCCCTATGTAGAGAACCCTAAAGCCAACTGGCGGCAGCGTGGTGCATGTCGGGTTCCGGGCGGGCTACTGGACATTTTCTTTTCGCCAAGCGGCAGGGAATATGACGATGAGAGGCTGGCGCGAGAATCGACAGCTAAGCAGATATGTGCCAGTTGTGTTGTTAGGGAGGAGTGCTTAGATGAAGCTCTGGCAACGCGCGAACCGCATGCCATTTTGGGTGGACTAACCTGGAACGAACGCAGAGACATACTCGGTATTAAACGCCGTGGCCGAAAATCAGCCTGATTTAAGTCACAAATCCGCAATTTAACTAAGCCGAATAACGTTGCTTTTCTAAACTATAACTTTAGCAATGGCCGGGACCAGGCGTTTTTCCAGAACGCTGGGAATAATGCAGTCGGACGTAGGCTTTTTAACAAGACCGGCGATGGCTTTAGCAGCGGCTATTTTGTGCTGGTCGGTTATTTTGCTTATGCGGTTATCCAGTGCCCCGCGGAAAACGCCCGGGAAGGCCAGGGCATTATTGATTTGGTTGGGAAAGTCGCTTCTTCCGGTTGCTACAATTGCCGCGCCTGCTTTCTTGGCGATATCCGGCATAATTTCCGGAACAGGGTTGGCCATGGCAAAAATTATCGGATCCTTATTCATAAGTTTTATGTGGTGTTCATTTAACAAATTGGCTTTAGATACACCAATGAAAATATCAGCGGCTTTGAGGGCTTCATCGGCACCGCCGCTTACATTTTGTTTGTTGGTAAATTTTAGCAACATCTTTTTATCCGCGTTCAAGTCCTGGCGGTCTTTGCTGATGATGCCTTTACTATCGATGACTAAAATCTCAGGCTTGGCAAACTCATATATTAGCTTCATCACGGCCGTGCCGGCAGCGCCGGCGCCTACACAGACTATTCGGCAATCTGATAGTTTACGTTCGGTAACTTTCATAGCGTTTATCAGCCCGGCTAGGACAACGATAGCCGTGCCGTGCTGATCATCGTGCATAACCGGAATTTTCAGGGCAGCCTTGACGCGTTCTTCGACTTCAAAGCAGAGCGGGGCCGCAATATCTTCTAAATTAATACCTCCGAAGCTGGGGGCAATGGCTAACACGGCAGCCACAATTTCATCAGCGGTATGTACATCCAATACTATCGGCACGGCGTCTATGCCGGCAAAGTGCTTAAAAAGCATGGCTTTACCTTCCATTACCGGCAGAGCGCCATAAGGTCCGATATCACCCAAGCCTAGCACGGCTGAGCCGTCTGAAATAACCGCCACTGAATTATTAAGCCAGGTATACTCTCGCGCCTCATTGGGATGGTCAGCCACGTAGCTAGAGACGGCGCCTACTCCAGGCGTGTAATAAACGCTTAGCTTGTCTTTGCTATCCAGTTTGTCTTTAAGTTGAACGGCGATCTTGCCGCGCAGTTTTTTGTGACGCTTTAAAGCCTCTTTGGCGTAATCCATGCGTTTACTATAACAGATGGTAATTGGTTGCATAAAAGGCGAAGATACTGTAGTATCTATGGGTTATGACATCTGTTATCGCGGAGATCGAGCAAAGCTTTAAGAAAAAACAGGTCGTGGACGTAAAGTCTGGCGACACTGTCAAAGTGCACCAGAAAATCCGCGAAGGCAATAAAGAGCGCGTTCAGATTTTTGAAGGCCTGGTTATTAGAACTGACCGCAAAAGCTCACATACAAGCCGTATCACAGTGCGACGCATTGCCAGTGGGGTTGGTGTTGAAAAAAGCTTTTTGTTACACAGCCCATTGATTTTAAAAGTTGAAGTTACCAAGCGCAGCAAAGTGCGTCGCAACTATCTAACATACATGCGCGCCCGCACCGGTAAAGGCACCAGACTGGTTGGTACCGAATTTGATAAAGAAGCCGTGAACGCTATTCACGATGAAGCCGCCGAGGCCGAAGAGGAAAAGTTAAAAGAAGAAGTCGCCAAACAAGCCGAAGCCGAGGCCGAGAAAAAAGCCGAGGAAGACGCTAAACTCGAAGCCAAAGCCGACGCCGCGCTGGCCCAGCACCAAGAAGCCGCTGAAGAACCCAAGGCCGAAGAAAAGAAAGACTAAGCCGCCCAGCAGGACGGTTTTTTGTTAGTATGGGTAAGTATGCTAGTTGGTATAGATGAGGTTGGCAGGGGTTGCTGGGCGGGTCCGCTTTTAGTCGTTGCCGCGTATCAAAAAAGTGAAGCGGTCGCCAACCTGCGCGATTCCAAGCTGCTCAGTAAAAAACAGCGTACCAGCCTATACCAGCTACTTATTAATGATTATCGGTTCGGAGAAGGCTGGGTTCAGCCCGAGGAAATCGATCAGTTTGGATTAACCCAGGCAATGCGTCTGGGCGTTAGCCGAGCCTTAGTCGCCCTAGGAACGGATGCAAACGCTGAGATTATCATTGACGGCAATACTAATTATTGTCCGCAAGAATTTGTAAACGCCCGCTGCGAGATCAAGGCCGATAATCTTTACCCAATTGTCAGCGCCGCTAGCATATATGCCAAGGTTACGCGCGATACTTATATGGCTGAAATAAGCCATAAATATCCTAATTATCAGTTTGAAAAACATGTTGGCTACGGCACGCAGCTACATCGCGATGCTCTCAAACTTTATGGCGTAAGTACGCTGCATCGTAAGAGTTACAGGCCAATTCGGGCATTTCTGGAAGGAGCAGCATGACTACGGTTGCTTCCGGGCGCACGGCTGAAAAGGCCGCCGCTGAATATCTAAAAAAATTAGGCTACAAAATACTGCATCAAAACTGGCGCACCCGCTACTGCGAAATTGACCTGATAGCCCAAAAGCATAAAGACATACATTTCGTAGAGGTTAAATACCGGCTGCGCGATAGTCAGGGAAGCGGACTGGAGTATGTGACGCCAGCCAAATTGCGCCAAATGCAATTTGCTGCGGAACTATGGGTAAGCCAATATGATTGGTCTGGAGATTATTTCCTTAGCGCCCTAGAGGTTAGCGGAAGCGACTTCCAGGTCACCAATTTTTTGCCTGATGTTACTTAGAGTTAAAGAAAGTCTTGATAGCTTTTAGGTCGCGCTCTTTCCAGTCGGCCTGCCATTCAATCATTTCGGTACCCTGTTTAATGGACCGTTCCAGCGCTGGTGAAGTGTGGGCGTTAAAGAAATCTCTATATTCTTTCAGAAAAGCGCGGTCGCTAAACGAGCGGCCGGCGTAAATCGGCATGCGGTAAAAGCTAAGATCGGTGCCCAGGTTTATAGCTAGCCATTGCCAATTTTTGAGCAACCATTCCCAGGTAATTTTCTTGGCGTGTCGGTTCAAGAAACTATAAGCAATCCAGTAGGCAGTATCTTGTAAGCGCACATCATCGCTAGTAATCATCGCCAGGGCTTTTTTAGCCAGTGCCGGTTGTTTGAAGCCGGTAATGGCGGCGCTTAAGGTGGTTCTTTCTTCGCTTAAGGTGGCTGTATTATGCAGCCGGACTAATTTATTAAAAACTTTTTCATCGCCATGTCTTGCGACGGTGCCGAAAACAACACCTCGCAAATCAGGGTCAATATCTCGGCCGCGCAGCATGCTACTACGCGTAGGCGATTCGCGTAGGTCAGGCGCCAAATCCTCTGGCTCCCGGATAGTTTCGAATAGTTCGTGGCAGCGCTTAACAACAGCAGCTTCATCGGCACTGGCGGCCAGCCCCAGCACTATCGGTCGCATCAGGCTGTCAAAATGCGACTCTTTGGCTTTACGCGCCCAGCCCAAGCGTTTCAGCTGCGGTTCAATTATGCGGCGGATATAGGGTTTCATAGCTTCACGCAAGTCTTCATCGTCCATTACCAGGCGGATTGAACCGATAAAGCTGGCCATAACATCCCACACCGCATAATTATCTTCTTGCCGGAATGCTTCCAGAAAATGTAGGGCCGTGAGCGTATCGACATAACCTGACTTGGCAGCCTCAACCAGGTCGTTAAGTAGTCCCAGGCGGTCTAGTGGCGACAAATGGCCTTCTTTAACTTGCTCGGCTAATTTTTCAATATGGCCGGCATTATAAACCGTGCGGTAAAAGCCGCCGTGATCGTGGTTAAGTAAGAAGCGCTGATTATCTTTTAGGGAAATAGATTTTTTAGCTGTGCTTAGCGTTTCGTTTACATCGCTTGACCCAGCTAATAGCGGCACCGGCCAGGTTTGGCTGCGGGCCAGATCTTTGCCGTTTTTGGCTCTGACAAAGAAACGCTGCTGTTCCAGCTGTACTTCGCCGCCGTTTACATCTGCCATTACTAGCGGAAAGCCGGCCTGAGACGTCCAGTCGTGCATAAAGCGCCGGACCGGCTGCTCGCTAGCTTCTTCCATGGCTTGCCATAGGTCAATAGTATCTGTATTGCCATATTCGTTTTGCTTTAGGTAATAACGCAACCCGGCCCGAAATGCTTCTGCGCCCAGATAATTGTGTAGCATGTGAATAACACTAGCCCCCTTGCTGTAGCTGATGGCGTCAAAAATAGTGCGGATTTCATCAGGGTGATCGACGGTAACTTCTATCGGATGGGTATTTTCGAGAGCATCAAGCTTAAGAGCCTGCTGCTGCTCATCTACTATGAACTGCGTCCACATCTGCCAGTCCGGGAAAAGAGTATCAACCGCTAAATATTCGATCCAGCTAGCGAAGCCTTCGTTTAGCCACAAGTCGGTCCACCATCGCATTGTCACCAGATTGCCGAACCATTGATGTGCCAGCTCGTGGGCAACTACAAGAGCCACATATTGCTTGTTGGCCAAGGTTGAGTTTTTAGGATCAACAAGCAGCGTTTGTTCGCGGAACGTTATACAGCCCCAGTTTTCCATAGCACCACTGGCAAAGTCCGGTAGAGCAATCAGGTCGCATTTGTCCAGCGGGTACTTTATGCCGAAATAATCGTTGAAAAAATCAAGACATTTAACAGCAACATCCAGGGCAAAATCGGTGAACTGAACATTATCAGGCGTAGCATAAGCGCGTACCAATGTGCCGGCTTTTGTTTTTGCCTCTTCGTAGCCCATATCGCCAATTACAAAAGCCAACAGGTAAGTACTCATCTTTGGCGTAGTCTCAAAAACTACATTTTGTCTTTTGCCCATTGATTCTTGTTTCTTAATCGGCGTATTAGATAGAACTGTTTGTTCGTCGGCTGTAATAAGGCTTAGGTCAAAGGTTGCCTTGGCCTCCGGTTCGTCAATGCAGGGAAAAACCTCGCGGGCATGGTGGCTTTCAAACTGTGTAGCTATCAGTTTTTTATCTTTACCATCTTGTTCAAAAAAGCAGGGGTAAATACCGTTCATCTGGCGACTAATTTTGCCCTTAAAACGCACATCAATAGTGTAGCGGCCGGGGTAAAGTAACTTAACGGTGTGTAATCGGACCTCTTCAAGTGAGCCATGATGGTTAATTCGCTCAACCTCAATATCTTGCTCGGCTTTTTTATCGTGAAAGACCAGCTTTGCTTCTACTATTTTTAGTCCGTGTTGGTGCAAAGTGATGCGCTGTGAAGGCCGTCCGACTTTACGGCCGCTGATGACTACGCTGCCTTCAAATTCCATGGCATCTGAATCAACATCCAGGTTCAGATGGTAGTGTTCCGGTACAAACTGCGTAAACAGCCTTACAACTTTCTTCATTCCATATATCTTACCAGATTGACTTTAGATAGTTCTGAGGGTATTCTTATGGGGCATAGGTCGACCGGCAGGTCGGCTTTTTTGATACATTAGCCCATTAAATAATCTTTTAACACTTAAAAATGAAACGGAGTTAAACATGGACGATCTAGATGTAAAACAGCTGGCTTTGGCTGTACGAACCATAGCTGAAGAAAAAAATCTGCCCGAAGAAACAGTCCAAGAAGTTGTCGAACAGGCTTTAGCGGCTGCTTATCGGCGTGACTACGGTGAACGCGAGCAAGAGGTTCGAGTAAGCATGAACTTAAATACCGGCGACGTAACAGCATATGTAACTAAAGATATCGTGGATGAAGTCAGCGACCCTCACTTTGAAATAAGCGTTAAAGACGCTGGCGTAATGCAAAAAAACGCTAAAGTCGGCGAAACAATTGAGGTAACCGAAAAGGTCGAAAACTTCGGCCGCGTGGCCGCCCAAACTGCCAAGCAGGTTATTTTACAGCGTCTGCGTGAAGCTGAACGTGAAATTATTATGAACGAGTATGAAGATAAAATCGGTACTGTTATTAACGGTATTGTGGCCCGTGTCGAGGGCAGGCTTGTGCGGGTTGATTTAGGCAAAGCCCAAGGCATTATGCCAATGAGTGAGCAAATTCAAGGCGAACGATACTATCCCGGCCAGCGCTTAAAAGTCTTTCTTAAAGACGTAGAGCGCGGCTTCCGTGGTCCTCAGCTGGTTGTCTCGCGTGGCAGCACGGAATTTGTCGACTGGCTGTTCCGCGGCGAAGTTCCGGAAATGGAAAATGGCGCTGTAGAGATTAAAGACATTGCCCGCGAAGCCGGTGTACGTACCAAGCTGGCTGTTAGTAGCACCGTTCAGGGTGTTGACCCGGTTGGCACATTCGTCGGTGGCCATGGTACCCGTGTGAATGCCGTTATGGGTGAAATCGGCGAACAGGAAAAAATTGATATCGTCGTTTGGGACGAAAACCCGATATCCTACATTACAAACGCCCTTAGCCCGACAAAAGTAACCGAAGTTAAATTAGATGAAAAGAACAAAAAGGCGACCGTAGTGGTCCCCGAAGATCAGTTGAGTATAGCTATTGGTAAAAATGGGCAAAACGTCCGGCTTGCCAGCAAGCTGACCGGCTACGATCTTGATATCACGTCTGAAGCCGCTGCTAAACCGGCTGAAGCGCCAAAATCCGCCGAAACCTCTAAACCGAAGGTACCGAAGCTAAAGAAAAAAGAACAGCTGGAGTCTTCTTTGCTCGAAGCTATTGAAGAACACGGCACCGACGACAAAGCCGCCTAGACAAGAGCTCCGGGCTATGAGATAACAAAGACAATGGCTGAGACAGACTATCGTTTTGTGCAAGGTGCATTGTTCCCCGGCGACGAGGGACTCTCGGCTATAAGAATTGATCGACAACCGTTAAGTGATGCTCAACATGAGGAGTTCATAGCTCACGTGCTGGGTGCCGTTGCTACGGATGAGGAAGCCATAGAAGCCTATGAAGCTTATAGATTAATTCAAAATTTTGTAGAATCTTCTCATATTCGTGCAGGGGACTTGAAAACTTTTGCAGCCGTGTATCTTTCTGGGTCAGACGCCGGCGATATTTACAACCAAGGACTCATAGTGGCGGCAGTTGAGGGTGGTCATGCGCCAGGGGAAATACTAAAACAACTTAGGGCCAGTTATGCGTATGAGTTTGGCGACCAGTCTATTGTTGATAAAGATGGCCTGTCAATAGACATTAAGCGTGATGGCGAGTTTACTTTGGCCGAAATAGACGACTTAAAAGTGTGTAGCGGAGCGGACAGTCCAGAAGTTCAAACTGCTACTGAATTACGACTAGGCACTGCTGCTTGGCAATACGAACTTATAGTCGACGGCAAAGACGTCTACTTTAAAACTGATCGTATTCATACAAGCCTAGGTTGGATTAGTCCGGACCGTACCTATGAGCCTGTTGTTACTGTTTTATCAGAAGAGCATCCTGCTAGGCAGTCGGCCGCGGCAGAAAGCATACAGGTTAACTAAATCTACACAGATTATTATGAGTAACATCTGAACATTGGCACTCTTGCATGATGAGTGCTAATTGCTATAATAGAAATAGCGATTTACTAAAACGTCGCTGAAAGAGGGTTTAGATAATCTATGATGCCAAATAGTCCTGACTTTCAGGAATTTTTGAATCACTTAACAGACAACGCTCTAGCGAGTCTCAAGCACGCCGATGCCATTGCCCGCAGCTTTGGCAGTGCCTATATTGGCACCGAGCACTTGCTGCTTGGCGTGCTGGCGCAGGATTCCAGCATGGGCGCCAAAATACTGGCTAACCACGGTGTAACTTTGGACCGGGCCCGACTGGCTTTAAACTTAACTCCTAAAACCCTAGTTATCAATCTTGGAGCAAAAGGGCTGAGCGAAACCGCCAAACTAACCTTAAAAATGGCTTACGACGTCGCCCAGGACTTCAACCAGGAGTTTTGCGGAACAGAGCACATTTTATACAGCATTATGACTCAGAAAAACGCCCGCGCTACTACATTGTTGCGTGATATGAACATTAACGTAGACAATATGGTCGGCGAGCTTGAACAATTCCTTAACCGCCAGCAATACGAAGAAAACGGCGAAAGCGCCACCGCCGCCCGCGGCCGCTCAAATAAGAAGCAGCGTAAAACGGCCCTAGATTTCTTTGGCACCGACCTTACGGCAATGGCCCGGCAGAACAAGCTGGACCCAGTAGTTGGCCGCGAGCCCCAAATCCGCCGCCTTATAACCATACTGAATCGACGCACTAAAAATAATCCGGTACTTATTGGTGAGCCCGGTGTTGGTAAGACGGCAATCGTAGAGGGACTAGCACAACGAATAATGGCCGAAGACGTGCCCGACAGTCTGCTCGATAAGCGCATAGTCATGCTTGATCTGGCCGGCATGATTGCCGGCACTAAATACCGCGGTGAGTTTGAGGAACGTCTCAAAAAAGTTATGACCGAGTTGGAAAACGATAAAAAAACAATAGTCTTTATTGACGAGCTGCACCTAATTGTTGGTGCCGGCGCCGCTGAAGGCGCAATGGACGCCGGAAATATCCTTAAGCCGGCTCTGGCCCGCGGTAAAATCCAGGTCATCGGCGCTACCACTACAGCCGAGTACACCAAACATATCGAGAAAGACGCCGCCTTAGAACGGCGCTTTCAGCCCATTCAAGTGCCGGAAACAAATGTTAGCGAAACGCTGGCTATACTTAAAGGCTTGCGCAAACACTACGAGGCTTTCCATAACGTTAAAGTTAGCGACGAAGTCCTGGACGATACCGTAATGCTGGCTAAGCGCTACGTTAACGACCGTTATATGCCCGATAAAGCCATTGATTTACTCGATGAAACTGCCGCCTATCTACGCGTTGATAAAGGCAAAACTTCCCCGGAAGTCCGTAAGTTGCAAAAAGAGCTTAAACTGGCCAACACACGCCGCGAAGATGCCGCCGAGGCAGAAGATTACGAGAAAGCCGCTTTGGAAAAACAGCGTGCCAGCCAGATCAGCGAAGAACTGAAAAAGCAGCAGGCCGCCGGTAAAACTGCGAACCGTTTGACCATGACCAGCGACGATGTCGCTGAGGTTGTCGCCCGGATGACTGGCGTACCAGTTAAAAAAGTGATTCGTAGCGAAGCTAAGTATCTACTGAATCTTGAAAAGCAGCTTGGCAAATACGTCATTGGCCAGGATGAGGCCGTCGCCGCTGTCTCTAAAGCCGTCCGCCGTAACCGTACGGGTATAAGCGAGGGCAAGCGTCCAATTGGTTCGTTTATTTTCTTGGGACCAACCGGTGTTGGCAAAACCGAGCTGGCTCGTATTTTAGCCCGCGAGTTCTTTGGCTCATCAGAAGCGCTAGTAAAAATAGATATGAGTGAATTCGGCGAACAACACACGGTTGCTCGTTTAGTGGGGGCGCCTGCCGGCTACGTCGGATACGACGACGGCGGCCAATTGACTGATAAAATCCGCCGCCAGCCCTACAGCCTTGTGCTGTTCGATGAAATCGAAAAAGCCCATCCGGAAGTTTTCAATATGCTGCTCCAGATACTAGAAGACGGCGTATTAACTGACGCCAAAGGCCGCAAGATTGATTTCACTAACACCATAGTCATCATGACCAGTAACATTGGCGCTGAAAAACTACAAAAAGAGGCATCGCTTGGTTTCCATGCTACAGCCGCCAGTGACCTAAAGGATTTGGCCAGCCTACATGAAGCCAATAAGGATAAGGTGCTGGAGCAACTGAAGAAGACTATGCGGCCCGAGCTCCTCAACCGTATAGATAAAATCATAGTTTTCCGGGCACTCACCAAAAAAGATGTGCTAAAAATTCTTGATTTGCAAATTGAAGAACTAAAACAGCGGCTGGTTAAGCACGGACTAGGGCTTGAAGTATCAAACGCCGCCCGACAGCATTTGCTTGAGAATGGTTACGATGCCCACAATGGCGTCCGGCCTATGCGTCGATTGCTGCAAGACACTATTGAGGATCACATTGCGCTGGAACTGCTCGACAATCATTACGGTAAAGGCGATATTGTCGAAGTCGGCACCCGCGATAAGGAACTTGTCTACAACTCCGCTTCGGAATAGCCTAAAACGCTTACCGCTTACTGTATAATCTCAGGAGTGAAAACAAGCTTTCGGCGTGTTGCCAGTCTGGTCCTGACGCTAGGGTTGATAGCGGCTGCTTTTTTAGCCGTAATCGAAAGGCAGGCGGTCTATGACTGGTTGCGGCTACGTAATTATTCACCACCGCAAGCTATAGTCCAGTTGGCTACAGACGCTACTTTTACGCCTGATGCCCGGCACATTTTTTATGTCTACCATCCGGAGCTAGATGATCGCGGCACATTTAATAGCCATTGTAGTAGTAAGGGCGAACAGACTATAGTTTTGGGCTGTTACATTTCGCCTACCGGCATATATGTTTACGATGTCAGCGACGCCCGTCTAAGCGGCGTTAAACAGGTAACCGCGGCCCACGAAATGCTGCATGCCGCTTACGACCGCTTAAGTTCAAAAGATAAAGCTCATATTGATGATCTAATTAATCAGGCTTATGCAGGGGTGACTGACGAACGCATTCGAAAAAACATAGATAGTTACCGTAAAGATGGCGCTGATGTAACTAACGAACTTCACTCTATTTTGGGCACTGAAGTGCCGTCTTTGCCGGCTGAGTTAGAGCAGTATTACCAGCGCTATTTTACTAACCGTGCCCAGGTTGTGGCCGACTCTCAAAAATATGAGGGCGTTTTTACGTCATTGCAGAATCAGGCGGAATCTATTGCTCAGCAATTAACTGCTCTGAAAACGCAAATAGACAATCTGGAGCAACAATTAAGCCAGCAGCAATCCAGTCTCGAAAATGATCGTCCTGCAATTCAGACTCAAGCTCAAGCTGATGCATTTAACGCCCGGGTTCGCAGCTTCAATAACCAAGTAGCCCTGGTTAACAAACTGGTAAGTGAGTACAACAATTTACGTGATCAGTACAACCAGCTAGCCGTCCAGCAACAACAGCTTTTCAAGGCACTGGATAGCCGGCCGGCTACCCAAACCCAGTAATTTGCTAAACTACTGACATGCCGAAGAAACCAAGCGTGAGGTTTGTCTGCAGCAACTGCGGTGCTTTTTCGACGACCTGGAGCGGTCGTTGTCCGCAGTGCGGCGAATGGAATACCCTGCAGGAGCAAATTGATATTACAAACGGCAGCATTGCCGCCAGAGGTAAGTCTCTTGAAGCTAAAGACGTTGCCAGTCTAGCCAAAAAGGATAATTTAGCCCGGCTCAAAACCGGCATGTCAGATGTTGACGTGGTTCTAGGCGGCGGGCTAGTGCTGGGCAGTGTTAGCCTTGTAGCCGGCCAGCCAGGCATTGGAAAAAGCACGCTTTTACTACAGATAGCCCAATTGGTCGCAGTTTCTCATCCGGTACTTTATATAAGCGGGGAAGAATCGGCTCACCAGATTGGTCTTAGAGCGGCCCGCATAGGTGCCAAATCGCCTAAATTAAAACTAGCTACCAGTAATAGTGCTGACGACATCGCAGCTACATTAAGCGCCGGCGAATTTAAACTGGTTATTGTTGATTCTATCCAGACCCTAAATGTTGGTGCTATTTCATCGGCAGCAGGAAGCGTTAGTCAGATAACTAATAGTACCCAGCTGCTGACTGCTGCTGCAAAGCAGTCAAATACGGCTTTAATGATAGTCGGTCATGTAACCAAAGAGGGTTCCATTGCCGGACCCAAATTACTGGAACACATGGTAGATGTAGTTTTACAGCTTGAAGGGGACCGCTATGGCGGCTTTAAGCTGCTAAGAGGTATTAAGAACCGGTTTGGCTCAACTAATGAAACCGGCATATTTGAAATGGTTGACGAGGGCTTGAAACCCGTTGATAACCCGTCAGCCGCTTTGCTTGCAGAAAGACAGGTGACTGACGGCTCTGTAGTATTGGCCACCATGGAAGGTTCGCGGCCCTTTTTGGTCGAAGTTCAGGCTTTAGTTAATAAGACGTCTTACGGTTATCCTAAACGGGCCGCCAGCGGCTTTGATTTGAACCGCTTGAACCTTTTAATTGCCATGCTGGAGCGTCGTACAAAGCTCAGCCTGGCCGATCAGGATGTATACGTAAATATAGTCGGTGGTATTCGTATTACGGAGCCAGCGGCCGATCTGGCCATTGTGATGGCGCTGGCTTCAGCTGCCAGAAATATGCAGCTTAAAGCGAATGCCGTCGTTTTTGGTGAAGTCGGATTATCGGGTGAGGTTCGTCATGTACCGCAGCTGGAAAAACGATTGGCTGAAGCTAAAAAACTTGGCTTTACAAATGCTATCGGTCCGGTTGTGCGCACCGGCAAGAAGCCGGCTAATTTAAAATCTGTTAGCAATGTACGTAGCGCCCTAAATCAGTTTTTGGAAAAAGATTAGTTCGTAACTGTAGCGGTCTTAGTATCGCCGGTCGCATTATCCTTCAATGTGACTGCATAACCCGGTGATTGGTCAGGTCCGTCACATGTAGTTCCGCCTGCGCTAGCATTACACTGAGTGACGCCACCAAGCGTGGATGATATTACAAAGGGACCCGTTCCTCCGGACCACGTGTATGTAACTTTTGTGTGGCTACCGTTTCTTTTTGCTGTCAGGCTTCCTAAAGGGCTGGCGGCATTGCCGCCGCCTCCTCCACCACCGCTACTTCCGAAATCAATACTGGCTGCACTGCCAGTAGCGTCATAGAGGACACTATCTATAACTTGAACCGTAACGTCGTGGCTACCGGTGCCGCTGTAGTTAAAAGTCAACGGATAGTTACTGACCGGCCCGTCAATTTGGTAAGACTGCACTATTTGGCCGCCGATAATGACATTTAAGGTGCCAGGGAACTGTGAGTACTGCGAATCCGACAATGGATGCGTGCCGGCATCGGCATTTACATTTATGGTACAGCTACCACTGCAAGTCGAAGGCGCACTGACAATATTGACTGACGGCGGTGAGTCTCCGCAATGGTGCACGTCATCGCTGGCGTCCGTGTTGGCGGCGGCACTGTTAGCGCCGGCGTTGGCACCTAAGAATATATCAACTGAAAAGGCGTTGGAATCGGTGTTGCTGCCGGTTTTGCGGGCCCGGGCAGGCGTGCAATCGGTGGCCAATTTGTTCGAAACTATATCAATTGGTTTGTTGCTGGAATTCTTGGTATTGCCGGTGTACCAGGAGGGGAAAATATCGGTACTGCCGCTGGGTTCGATCGAACCGACGCCAACATGTCCTCGGACTACGAAAGCGGGCATACTTTTGATCCCGGAAGGCTTAACCCAGTTAACCGGTTTAATGCCCAATTTATCGTGGGCTGCTAACATCCAAGTGCGTGTAATTGGTGCTGTAAGCGTTTCCATGGTGCCGCTCAGCGCCTGATTACGCGTATGGTAACCAACCCATGAGACGGCCGCATACTGGGTTGACCAGCTGGTCATTAATCCATCAAAGCCATTGTTAGTAGTACCGGTTTTTACGGCCAGGTTCCAGCCGTTGTAGCGATGGAATTTATAATAACCCGACGGCAGGTAGCTAGCATTAGGATCAGACGCCATATCGTTAACAATATAAGCGGCATCCTCTTTAATAACTTGAGTGCCGGCGGGCTGCTTCCATTCATCTTTCACTTTACCGCTGGTATCAGTAATCTTCATGATGTAGGTGCGCGGAATAGCCTTACCTAGGCGCGCCATGGTGGCCAAACCGTTGACGTGATCGTCTAGGTGCAGGAAGGCGCCGTCGCCGATTGCTGAGGCTCCATAGCACTGAGTGGGCTTTGTAAATGATGTGTCACCGGTTTCATAGCATTGGTAAGGCGTCTTATTGTTAGGGTTGTCCATCATGGCCGAGGCCGTACTTATAACTTTGTTTACGGACGCTGTTGAGTCGGTAGGCACAGTCTGTAGCATGGCCTTTACAGCGGGTACGTTTCGGGAACCGCCTAATGCGTAGCGTAATGTTAGCGGGCCAGGGTAACGGAAATCGTAGTCCTGCAAGCAGTTACTGTCGCCTTTTGGCGGCGGCAAACCTTTTTTGGTACATGGATAACCGGGCAATGGTCCTTGCGCGTCGTACAGTACCGAGCCGGCACCAATATTATTGTTGAAGTTTATCAGCGCCGCATAGTCGTAAGGCTTAAAACTGGAGCCCGGGGCTATGAAAGTATCGTGGGCGTAATTAATTTTGCCGTGGTCTTTGTTCTCAAAATCTACGCCGCCAACAAGTGACACAATCTGGCCGGTTTTGACATCTTCGGCCACAAAGGCGGCTTCGTCTGCCCCATGTGAATGCAGCAATGGAACATCGTCGTTGACGGCCTTTTCAGCTACTGTTTGCAGATCGAGATTCAGGGTGGTTATAACTTTCCAGCCGCTACGGTTAACTGTGTCGCTGTATTTGGCTTCCAGTTCTTTTTTAGCAGCCAGAACAAAGTAAGGCGCCCGGATGCCGGCATAATGAGTCGGGCGATCTTTCACTTTTGCAATCGTATCAACTTTTTTAGCGTCATCACGTTCTTTGGCCTTGATCATGCCTTGCTGCGCCATTTGATCCAGAATGTAGTGTTGCCGACCGACTAAAGCTTCTTTATCAAAATTCTCACTATAAGGTGAATACAGACTGGGCGATTTAGGTATAGAGGCTAGCATAGCTGCCTCGTCCAGCGTTAGATCTTTGGCGCTTTTCTGGAAGTAGTTACGGGCTGCGGCTTCGGCGCCGTATTCAATACCGCCGTAAGGCGCCGTATTTACATAAGCCGTCAGAATTTGTTGCTTTGAGTAAGAGCGTTCCATTTCAACCGCCAGGATCAGTTCTTTAATCTTGCGGGTGATGGTTTGCTGGTTGCCGACCTTATTCTGGGTAAGACGCACCAACTGCTGGGTTATGGTTGAGCCGCCCTGTTTACTACCGTGACCCAGGGTGTCATTAACGCCGGCACGCAAAATGCCGCGGACGTCAAAGCCGCCATGATGGAAAAAGTCTTTATCTTCAATAGCTACGGTCGCAAGCTTAATAGAAGAAGCGATATCTTCGTCTTTAACCGGGATTCGCTTAACGCCATTAACATCTTCCCATAGCAGAGTTTGCCCGGTGCGGTCGTAGTACATTACGCTGCCGCCGACGTTTTTACCGGAAATGTCCGTAATATTGGATAAATCTTTTCTAAAGTAGGCAAATAAGCCGACCAGCAATATAAAACCGACGGCAATACTAATGCCGACAATTTTAAGGGCCATGATGCCGCCTTCGCGGCTGAACCAGTAGTGATAAAGGCGTTTAGGCTGCAAGCGGAAGAAAAAGCGATGCAGGCGGTCTTTTGGCATGCCGGCCAGGCGGGCGGCCTTGCGCCGTGAGGCACTATCACGCAGGGCGGCATAGCGCGTCAATAAATTACGGTGAATTTTGACTTCTTTACCGCTTTTAGTTACGTGCACGTTGGATCGACGACGTTTAGCTGCCATTACTTACCCGGATGCACTCCTTAGACATAAGAGAATTATACCAAAAATACGCTTTCAAAGCAGAAGAATTATAGACCAATTCAACACACTATATCTATATATTATGAAGCTGATAATGAGCTGTAGTAGACTGTTACCATGACTCTATCTGAAGAACTTCAGTGGCGCGGTTTTGTTAACCAAACGACTTACCCTGATATTTCCGCCATCAATGGTGATCCAATTACGTTTTACTGGGGCGTTGATCCCAGCGCTGCTTCTATGCAGATTGGCAATCTGGCGGCCGCAATGATGGTCCGCCATTTTATTGAACACGGCCATAAGGCAGTTCTGCTTGTCGGCGGCGCCACCGGTATGATAGGCGACCCGGACGGCAAGGCCCAAGAGCGCGACCTGATGACATTAGACGAGATTAAGGCTAATAAGGTGGGGATTACGGCCCAATATCAGCGGGTTTTTGGCGGCCAGGACTTCAAAATCGTTGATAATTACGATTGGTTCAAGGATATGGGCTATCTGGATTTTCTTAGAGACGTCGGCAAACACGTACCGATGCGCCAAATGCTGGGCCGCGATTTTGTCCAAAAACGACTTAGCGAAGATGGCGCCGGAATAAGCTATGCCGAATTCAGCTATGTATTGATTCAGGCCTACGATTTTCTATGGATGAACAAGCATATGGGTGTAACATTGCAACTTTGCGGTTCAGATCAGTGGGGCAATAGCATCGCCGGCGTGGACCTAATTAGGCGCATTAATGGAAGCGAAGCTCACGTCTGGTCCTCGCCATTAATTGTTAACAAATCGACCGGCGTCAAATTTGGCAAAACCGAAGAGGGCGCCGTCTGGCTGGATCCGAAATTAACCAGCATCTTTAAGTTCTACCAGTTTTGGTTAAATGTCGACGACGCAGGGGTCGAAGATTATATAAAGGTGTATACTCTCTTATCCAAAAATAAAATAGATACAGTTATGGGCGAGTTTCAGGCTAATCCCGCCGGACGCGCTGCTCAAAAAACACTGGCCTACGAAGTTACCAAATTGGTTCACGGGGAAGCCCAGGCCCAAAAAATCGCGGATATAAGCGAGGTGCTATTTGGAGACCGAAAGTTTGAAGACCTCAAGTCTGACGAAGTTGCCGTTCTAACTGAGGAACTACCAAACGTGAAGGCATCAAACGACTTTGCTGAAACAATTGTTAAAGCCGGTCTGGCTAAATCAAAGACCGAAGCCAGAAGCTTTCTGGCCGCAGGCGCCATAACCGTCAATGGCCTCAAGGCGGGCGACAATTCGGAAGCTCAGCTTAAAAGCGGTGCAAACCTCGTTAAGCGCGGTAAAAATAGCTTCGCTATCGTTGAAAAGTAGCTATACTGTAGCCGATGCCAGACACAAAGTTGACCGCAACTCAGTACAATGACCCTAAGCATAACTATCTCAATTATTGGGATGGCCGCGATTACGAAAACGCCGCCGAAGTAATGGCCCTCAAACGGCTATTAAAAGGCAAGCATTTTCACAACGCCGTTGATATTGGCGGCGGCTACGGCCGTTTATGCGTTTTACTTAGCAGCTACGCCGATCACGTTACTTTAGCCGAGCCGTCGCAGCAGCAGCTGGACATCGCTGCTGATTATCTTAAAGATTATCCGGATATTGAAAGACGTTTGGTGCAAGCTAATGATATGCCCTGGAAAGATGGCAGCATAGATTTGATTACCATGATCCGAGTTATGCACCACCTGCCAAATCCGGCGCCTGAATTCAAGGAAATAAGAAGGGTGCTTTCAGCCGACGGCATCTTTATCCTGGAAATTGCTAATTATACCCATTTTCAGAACCGCTTAAAGCAGATGGCTAAATTTAAGCGCTTTGGCCCTGAGCCAGTAGACATTCGTTCGGCTGAACACCGTAGCGAGTCCGAAATACCTTTTGTGAACCATAATCCTAAAACGGTCATCAAACAGTTAGCGCACGCTGGCTTAAAGGTTGAACGCACACTATCTGTTTCAAATCTACGCAGCCCGGCACTCAAAAAAATTATGCCCGTTAAAGCCATGTTAGCCCTGGAAAAACCGATGCAGGCATCGCTCGCAAAAACCTATTTCGGGCCAAGTACTTTCTTTCTGGTCCGTAAGGTCAAATAATCGTTATACTCTAGTCCATGACCCTAAACAGTCCAATCTCGGACGTCAAAGGTGTGGGCGATGAACTGACCAAGAAGTTTAAAACGCTTGGCATTTCGACGGTTAGCGATCTGATTTATTATTACCCGCGCCGCTACGACGACTATTCACACGTATTGCCGACAAATCAGCTCAAACCCGGTATTGTGACCATTAAGGCGCATATAAAACAGGCGCGGGGACGATATGTAAGGCGTGGCCTGCATATTACTGAAGCGGTTGCCAGCGATGAAAGCGGCAGCGTACGGCTTATCTGGTTTAACCAACCTTACCGTGCCCAGGCTTTGAAGAGTGACGAAGAATATTATATATCCGGCGAGTATCAGCTTAGCCACCAGCGATTTAGTATCATGAACCCGTCGGCTGAGTTGGTCAGTAGCTTTCCGGTTAATACGGCTCGAATTGTGCCGATTTACCGGGAAACTAAAGGGCTTAAGTCGCACCAAATACGCCGAATTGTGCGTGAACTACTGCCGGTTATGAAGCGCTTACCCGAAACCTTGCCGGCAAGCCTTGTAGTGGGCCAAAAATTAATAGCCCGCGGCGCGGCAGTGCAACTAATGCATTTTCCGACTCGAGCGGCTGAGTATGAACAAGCCCGCAAGCGTCTGGGATTTGAAGAGGTCTTTCAACTCACCTTAGCGGCCCTTATTAATAAATACGAACTTATGACCGAGCATAGCTTGCGGATACCTTTTAAAGAAGACTTAGCTAAGCAGTTCGTTAGTCATTTGCCCTTTAAGCTGACCGATGCCCAACGCCGGGTAACCTGGCAGATTTATCTAGACATGCAAAAACCGCACCCTATGAACCGTCTAATTGAGGGTGATGTGGGCTCCGGCAAAACAGTTGTAGCGGCAATGGCAGCGCTGATGGCTATGGAGCAGGGTTTTCAGGTGGCATTGATGGCGCCGACAGAACTACTAGCCCGCCAGCACGCCGACACCGTTTTTAAATTATTGAAGCCGCTGGGATTTGCCGAACAAGTCGGTTTGCTCGTTGGCAGCCTTAAGCCGGGGCAGAAAAAGCTGGTACAGCAACTCATTAAAAAGGGTGATGTGCGTTTGATGATCGGTACACACGCCCTAATTCAGGAAAAAGTAGATATAAAGAAACTCGGGCTTATTATTATCGACGAACAGCATCGATTTGGTGTTGAACAACGCAAAAAGCTCCAGTCCAAAGCTGGACACATGCCGCATGTGCTTAGCCTTACCGCCACCCCAATTCCACGCAGCTTGGCATTAACTCTCTACGGTGAGCTCGATATATCTGTGATTGATAGTAAGCCGGCCGATCGTAAACCGATAATTACAAAACTTGTGCCGCCAAGTTCGCGGTTGCAACTGTATAAACAAATTGATGCCGAACTGGAGAAAGGTAGACAGGCTTTTGTGGTAACACCCTTAATTACCGAGTCATCATTGCTGGACGCCAAATCAGCCGAAAAAGTATATGACGACCTAAGAAAAAGTTCCTTTAAGCATCGCCGGGTAGGGCTGATGCACGGTAAATTAAAAGCCGAAGATAAAAACCAGGTAATGCAGGCATTTATCAACCACGAAATAGATCTTCTTGTTACGACAACCGTTATTGAAGTTGGTGTTGACGTGCCAAACGCAACCGTCATGCTTATTGAAGACGCTGAGAGGTTTGGGCTGGCTCAGATTCACCAACTGAGGGGACGCGTCGGCCGTAGCGACCAGCAGGGCTATGCCTATTTAATGCTCAGTGATGCCAGCCAACCCAGCCGGCGGTTGCGCGCATTAGAGAATTCGTCTGATGGCTTTGAACTGGCGGAGCTCGATTTGGACATACGTGGCCCTGGCGCAATTTATGGCACGCAGCAGCACGGGGCTATTGATCTGCGCGTAGCCAAGCTGACGGACACCAAACTTGTTAGCGCTTCGCGCCTGGCGGCTCAGGACTTCATAGATAGCGGCGATGACCTGCTAAAATATAAGCATCTTAAAGAAGCTGTTGATCGTTTACGCGCAGTTACCAATTTGAATTAAGGATTATATGTATTCCGGTACCACGTTGACTAAATTTTCTGGACGAATGTTTGGTGCCCACCAGAAGGTAGACAGCGTATCACGCCGCCATTTAGCAAAGCTTATTAAGGACGAAAGCTTGTTTCCGAATATCCGCCAGATCCTCCACTTTGAAGGTAAAAATGGTCCGGACGGTGCTAAGCGTAAAAGTCCGGCCAAAGATGAACCTTGGCACTTCTACGCGCCGTTTAATGATGAGGACGCCGAAATTCTCGGGCTTATAAACGCGCACTACAACCAACTGGTAGAAGAACTTAGGGAAGGCGATAAAGAACGTACTGCCTTTGAGGCGGCCTGGCTGGCGCACGCTCTGGTTGATGGCCTGACCCCGGCCCACCACTACCCCTATGAAGAAAAATTAGCGGAACTACGCGGCGGCCAAAATCTTAGCACCCGTAATAGCGTACGTAAGAAAATGGTAATGCCCGGCGACACAGCCCGAGAAAAAGTCAGCAATAATTGGAAAATGTGGGGGGCTAAAGGACTACTCATTACTCACTGGTGGTTTGAGTTCGGTATAGCCATGATCTTTAAGCCTCTAAACTTCGGTGAAGTAAAGCCTACTAAATTAGAAGTTAAGCAATTTATGGACATGGGTTTGGATGAGTGGTTCAAGAGAACCGCCCGAGAAATCGCCGTGCTAGAAATGTACGATAGGTATTACAAAAAAGGCTGGACGCCAAAATTAGCCTACGAGGTTCGACATAAACTGGGTCCGGCTCTAGTTAAAACTGTAACCCTGACATGGTATTCGGCTCTATTTGATGCCGGGCTGGTCGAATATACAGCATGAGGGTAATAAGCGGCTATTTGGGCGGAAGAAACTTTGATGCCCCAAAAGGTAAAGCTACTCACCCGATGAGTGATAAAATGCGCGGCGCTCTTTTTAATATGCTGGGTGATATTTCGGATCTGACGGTGTTGGATGCGTTTGCTGGTAGCGGCGCGCTAAGTTTTGAAGCCGTAAGCCGCGGCGCAGCAGCTGCTACGGCCATTGAGAACGACAAAACAGCTCATAAGGTTATTAATGATAATGCCAAGGCGCTGGATATTGATAAGGAAGTCAAAGCTATAAAAGCTACGGTTTCCGGTTGGTCGGCAAATAACCCGGCGGCTATCTATGATTTAGTATTGGCAGACCCACCCTACGAGAATTTGCAAGAAAGCAGTATTTTAAAGTTAACTCAACACCTTAAACCAAACAGTTTAATGGTGCTATCCTGGCCCGGGCATAAAAAAGCGCCGGCGTTTAGCGGTCTTATAAAGCAAACTGAAAGAAATTACGGTGATTCGCAACTAGTCTTTTACCGAAAAAATTCGTAAACTACTGCTAACGCGGATGTGGTGGAATTGGTAGACACGCTAGGTTTAGGACCTAGTGCCGCAAGGCGTGAAGGTTCAAGTCCTTTCATCCGCACCAATATACAACGAAACTAAAAATTATTCTGCGTCTTTGCGAAGACGGGCTTCGCGGACAACAAATGAAATTAAAATAGCTACTGTCGCGCCTATCCCGGCGGCCACCAACTGATTTATATCTGCGGGAGTCATTTCTAACCTTTATTTTTTAAAACGTAACCATATTATAACACAAGCGCATTGAGCTCTGGTAGAGACTTCTGAGGAATAGTTGACAATAGTACTAGTTATGCTAAAGTAATCTTTATGGTTTATTTAACTAACCAGCATCATCTGCATATATTGCCGGAGCATGTCGGTTAGTTAAGTATTGTCTTTTTAAAACATTACGCCGGACATCGCTCCGGCGATTTTTTTAGTATTTTTTGTAATTAAGGAGAAAGAAATGAATCCAGAAATTTTTAAAAAAGCAGAACGAGTCTTAATTCCTAAGGGACGTGACTTGAAAATAGTACTAGAGTGGATAGCCCTACAGGGTTTTGAGCCGCCAATGGCACCTACGGAAGATCGGAGGTCACTTCACCCAGCTTGTTGATAAAAAGCTGTATGCGTTTGTGAAATCTGCAGATATACGGGAAATGTTGTTCCGACACTACGCTGAAATTGGATTTATTGGCTCAGACAAATTAAGAGAAGCTAAGCTCAGCGGAAAAGGTGATACCTATGAGAATGAACCAATCGCCGATGCCGCCTGTACTATGGTTGAAGCTTCCAGGTGCAAAGATGGCCTTACGCCGTATTCTAGAGTAGCAAGTAGCTATCCGTTTACGGCGCGTGAATACATGTGGAATCTGCCGGGCCCGCCGCTGCGACCAATACCAAATATAGTATTCGAACCGAGCGGATCTGTAGAAGCATTTGTGGAGCTTGGAATAGCCGATGGCATAATCGATGTACGGGAAACTGGGCAAACACTCGAAGATAACGGAATTACGTACTATAAAGAAATAATGCCTATAACCACCAACATAGTTTGGCGAAATGGTTAATGTTAGAATGGAGAAAAGCAATGGCACTATCAACACAACCATATAAAGGCGCTCGTGATTTCTATCCGGAAGACGAGCGGCTACAAAAGTACATCTTTGCCAAGTGGCGCGAAGTCTGCGAGCGCTATGGCTATGAAGAGTACGACGCGCCTATTTTGGAACCGACAGAACTATATTTAAGCAAAGGTAATGAAGAGATCATTAAAGAGCAAACGTATAGCTTCGAAGATCGCGGTGGGCGGCAGGTAACGCTGCGTACGGAGATGACGCCAACGGTAAGCCGGATGGTGGCCGGTCGGCGTCAGGAGCTGGGCTATCCGTTGCGATTGTATTCAATACCGCAGTGCTGGCGCTACGAACGCCCACAGCGTGGGCGAGGTCGCGAATTCTACCAGCTAAACGTCGATCTATTTGGCGTTGAAGGTATTCAGGCCGAGTACGAAATAATCTCTAACGCCGACGCCGTCATGGTCGCTTTTGGCGCCAAGCGCAACATGTACGCCATTAAGCTCAATAGCCGCAAACTTGTCGACTACGTAATGCGGACATGGCTAGGACTCGATGAAGCGCAAACCGCGCCAGTCATACGGTTAATAGATCGCATCGATAAAATTGAGCGCACTGAGTTTTCGAGCAAGCTTGATGCAATATTAACACCTGCGCAACGGACGAATAAGACTGAAGAGCGTTTGATGGCATTTCTAGACGTGCAAAAGCTTGAAGATTTGCCCGCCGACTTGCAAAAGTTTGATTCGGCGACTGAACTGCGCGAACTGATGCAGGCACTTACAGAAGATGGCGTCAACAACATCGTTTTTGAGGCCTCACTAATGCGCGGTTTTGATTACTATACCGATATAGTTTTTGAGGTCTTTGATACGAGTCCAGAAAATAATCGTTCTATGTTTGGCGGAGGTCGCTACGATGGTTTGGTAGAAGCATTCGGTGCCGAGGCAGTCCCAACCGTGGGCTACGGAATGGGCGATATACCGCTGACGAATTTTCTAGAGACACACCAGCTTAGTCCAGACTTGCGTCCAGAGACTGATCTATACGTAATTGCGATCGGTAATTTTTATAGGCCGGTCCAAAAAATTGCTAATGAACTTCGCGAAATGGGTGTCAATGTTGCCGTCGACACCACTGGCCGGAAGACGGATAAGCAAATTAAGACGGCGGTCAAAAAAGACATTCGCTACGCACTGTTCGTCGGCGAAGAAGAGCTAACCAGTAAACAGTATCGTCTCAAGGATTTGAAGACAGGCGCAGAAGAAACAATTGATTTAGAAGGTATCGCGGCTACGCTAAAAGACTTTCGACGTTCATAACAGAAATTGTGCTGGTGGTTCTAGCGCAACTTCTTTAGATCTGTTAAAATAATCTTTCATGCAAGTCAAAAAGACATTTCCTGAAGATACAGTCGCTGAACTAACCATAACGGCCGGCCATGCCGATTTAGAGCCACTGAAAATGCACGTTCTCAAACATTTTCAGCAAAAAACCCGGGTTGCCGGCTTTCGCGACGGCAAGGTTCCGCTGGCATTGGTCGAAAAAAATGTCGACCAGGCGGCTTTGCAGTCTGAATTTTTAGAAGAAGCCATCAACCACTTATTTTCAACTGCTGCTCGCGAACTACGCCTGCGGCCGGTTGCTCAGCCTGAAGTTAACGTTAAAAAATTTGTGCCTTACAGCGAACTGGAGTTTGACGTTAAAGCTGAGATTATTAGCGCCGTAAAACTACCCGATTATAAGAAAATCAAGAAGCCATTGCTAAAAGCCGAAGTTACGGCAGATGATGTCAAAGACGTATTAAAAAATTTGCAAACACGGGCGGCCGAGCGAAAAGAAGTTGACCGAGCCAGTAAAACTGGCGACGAAGTATGGATTGATTTTAACGGCCAAGACGCCAAAGGCGAACCGGTTAGTGGTGCTGATGGCAAAGATTATCCGTTAATTTTAGGCAGTAACACATTTATTCCGGGCTTTGAACCAAATTTGGTAGGCGTAAAAACCGGCGACGACAAGCAGTTCACGCTTACTTTTCCTAAGGATTACGGCGTCAAAGCTATCGCCGGAAAGAAAGTAACTTTTATAGTTAACGTTAAAAAAGTACAGGAAATAATTGAGCCCAAACTCGATGACGCCTTCGCTGCTACCGTCGCCCCTTTTAAAAGTATTAAGGATTTGAAGGCCGATATTAAAAAGCAGTTGGTCTTAGAAAAGCAGGCTGAGGCAGATCGCCAGTATGATAATGAGCTGGTCCTGGAGATAGCCGCTCAGACCAAAGTTGCCATCCCAAAGCGGCTAATAGACGATCAAATCGACAAAATTGAAGAAGATGAGAGACGCAATATTACCTACCGAGGGCAGACCTGGGAAGAACATCTTAAAGAGGAAAATCTCACCGCCGAGGAACACAAAGAGCAAAAAAGGCCTGTTGCCATCGAGCGCGTAAAAGCAGGATTGGTATTATCAGAAATTGCCGAAGCCGAAGGTATAACAGTAACACCCGAAGAACTTGAAGTCCGTGTCCAGCTACTTAAAGGCCAATATCAGGACGAATCTATGCGCGCCGAGCTAGATAAGGAAGAAAATCGCCGCGAATTGGCCTCTAGAATACTGACCGAAAAGACCCTTGAACGCCTGAAAAGCATTGTCGCCAAATAGTAAAAGCTTGATTCAGGAAACAAAATTAGCACTCTATGTTGACGAGTGCTAATTTTCAAATTATACTGGTTTTTATATGAGTATGGAAAAACCAATTAGACAAGTTTTAATACCAACGGTTATAGAACAGGAAGGCCGTATCGAGCGCGCCTACGACATTTATTCACGGCTCTTAAAAGACCGCATTATCTTCATCGGCGATGATGTTAATCCGCACACAGCTAACTTGATAGTCGCTCAGTTATTATTCCTAGATAACGAAGACAGCAAAAAAGATATCTTTCTTTATATAAACAGCCCGGGCGGCAGCGTTTATGACGCTCTGGCAATATACGACACTATGCAATTTGTAAAAGCTGACGTGCAGACCGTAGGTATTGGCGTTCAGGCCAGCGCTGCAGCCTTTTTACTGAGCAGTGGCGCCAAGGGCAAACGCTTTATACTGCCGCATGCTACGGTAATGATTCACCAGCCTTCAAGTGGTACGCGCGGTAAAGTTACCGATCAGGAGATTGATCTCAAAGAGGCCCTCCGCGTCAAAAAGTTAATGGAACAGATTATGGCCAAGAATACCGGCCAAAAACTTGAAAAAATCCACACCGACATGGAACGCGATTTCTGGATGACAGCCGACGAAGCCAAAAAATACGGTGTTGTTGACGGCATCATTAGCAATCCACCAAAACTAGCTTAAATCTCTTGTGCTTAACGGATTTAATTATCATATACTGATTATTCGTGACTAATAGCGCTATTTATGAACCTAAGTCGGGCGGAGTTTTTGCAGTAGAGAGGCTGTCGCCAGGTTTGGTTGATCGAAATCCTAAATATGTAACAGCTATTCGCAGAATTTTAGAAGCAAGCTGGACGGCTAAGTTTGTGCCGGAACATATGACGGCGGTAGACCTTGGCGCAAAGTTAGTATCAAATTCTGTACAGCGAGAACGCATAGTTACGCCAACTCGTGATGCTGCTTATTGGCTGGCTTACCGACCAATCAAAGCTGAAGACGGTGAGTATGACTTAGGATTACGTCATGTTAATGATGCGTGCGCGTTCGTGCGAGTTGAGACCTATAAACCTCGCAATCCATTCAAAAAAGCTTATTCAAATATTACGGATGTAGAAACGCTAGACGGCAAAATACGCGGTACATACGAAAAGCAGGTTGCAGCTCTTTTGCACTTCGCGCTAGCAGATTTCGAAGATGATCGAAAAGCCTCGTTTTATGGTGAAGAACCGAACGATGAAGCAGTTAGAGCCATGGGCAGACTGGGTTATGACTTAACTGACGACAGGCCGACCGAAAAAATCGGTGCAGCTACAATGACATACGTACATATGGAAGCGAACGCAGTAGAGAGAGTTAAAGGGAATCTTATGCTTGCTTATCCGTTCTTAGGGCAGCCGGCAGCTTGACATGAGAAATCTCATTGTTTAGACTGTACGATAAGAAGTAGTGTATGCTGGGCAGTGCTCGATGTGCCGGACTATTGAGCAGCCA
>CAYUOI010000002.1:0-25756 GCA_964446365.1 uncultured Candidatus Saccharibacteria bacterium
AAATTGCTGATTTATAATCGGATCTTTGAGGATATCCTCACGCGCCTCGTAGTAATACTTAACCTTAGCGGCATCGAGCCGATCGGCCAGGCTTTGCAGATATTTATGTTTAGACGCGACTATAGCCAGTTGGCTGGAGCTATCCGCGCTCTGGGAGGCCCGCACGGCATTGTCTATAACAGCGTCTGGTGACGTTGTTTCAACAATAAGCGGGTTAACGTCGGGATGATCGGCTTTAGAAGTCAGCGATTTATCTATGTCATCGTATATGTTTTCCAGGCGGTTCTGACCGTTATTTATCAGGGCACGCGCGGCGTTAATAATCGACTGCGTTGAACGGTAGTTTTCCTTAAGCGTGATTACCTTTACGTCCCGCCAGCGCTCTCGAAAATCTAGCATTACATCGCCCAGCGCTCCCTGAAAACCATATATGGCCTGATCGTCATCACCTACGGCCATAACGTTAGGTCTTCCCTCGTTCACCGGATTGTCGGCAATAAGCGTGATCAGCGAGGCCTGGGCAGCGTTTGTATCCTGGTACTCGTCAGCCAGTATGTACTGATATGTTTCCTGAATTTGGGCTCTCAGCTCACGGTTTTCTTTTAGTGCCTGTAGCGCATAAAGAATCATATCGTCGTAGTCGTAAAGCTTCCGGGCTCGCAACTCTTTCTCGTATAAATTATATAAATCGGCCAGCGCTACTAATTTTTTAAGCTGATCAGCCGGTTTAAAATATTGCTTGCCGTCCTCGTTACTAAGCCATTTTTTCTTAAAAGCAGTTATTGTTTCGGTCTTGCCAGTAATTTCGGCGGCTTGCAGCGCTTCCGATAATTCAGTCTCGCAGCAAGCTGCCAAACCGTCACTTTCGGACGACTTTAAATAGTCTGCCACTTTATTTTGCAACCCGGCTATGGCTTTAGGCTGCAAACGGCCCACTTCCTCAAATGCCCGAGCTATTTTGCGGCCGGCGGTTGTTGCCCAGTCCAGATCGGACTGAAATTTTAGTTTGGCTTGCTGCGGAGTGATGCCGGCTTGCTTTAGCTGGCTTATGCGTGATTTTGAACCATCCTGATAGACGAATTGTCCGTAGGACAACTTGGATAGCGGATTTGCTCGAGGCAATTCACCGAAACAACTAACCAATACTTCATACAGAGCAAGATCATCGGCTGGTCTTGATCCGCTAAGATCCGGAAAGTACTCGGCAAAATGATTTATTAAATGGGTGCCAAAGCCATGGAAGGTATGGATTTCGAGCTGTTTCGCGGCCTTACCTAATAAGTCGGTTAATCGTTCCCGCATCGCGCTCTGGCCCGACTCAGTAAAGGTTAAACATAAAATGTTGCCCGGATTTACATCGGTTTTACGCAGTATGTTAGCGACCCTAAGACTTAACAGTTGGGTCTTACCGGTACCCGGCCCGGCGATAACCAATACCGGGCCTTCAATGGCCTCGACCGCTTTACGCTGAGCCGTATTTAATTGTCTAAAGGCAGTTTCGAATTTACTCATGTGCAAGCTTATTTTAGCTCATGAAAAGCGCACTAAGCGAACCGTGTCTCCAGAATACTTGGATATGCCCCATTATTTAAACTTATAGACTTGCGTATCTATTGGCGCTGGCAGTATGCTGCATAGGTACAAAAAATGGTTTTTATATGATCAAAATGCTCGCTAAGCTCGAAAATAATCTCGATAACTTAATTTGTCGGAAAGTACCAATTCAACTATCCGATAAAAGCCGGAGAGTCATGGTTGATAATTTGCCGTGGGTCAGTTTATTTTTGGGTGTCCTGTCGCTTTTATCGACTTTACTGCTATGGCAATGGTCGCACGCGACCAAGGCTTCAATCAGTTACTTCAACCAGCTAAAGGTAGATGCCGGCGGCCAAGCCGCTACCGCCCACCGACTTTCTATGGTGGTATGGTTCAGTATTTTCATACTGCTGATACAAAGCGTACTGTTTCTAGCCGCCATTTCGGCCACCCGTCGCCGCCACAAGAGCGGCTGGAACCTTCTGTTCTACGCCGCAATAACCAATCTTAGCTACGGCATAATTATTACACTTAGCGCTTACGATGGCGGCGGCCGCATGATCATGAGCCTACTGACTAGCGCGTTGGGAGTGTATTTTCTGTTTCAAATTCGAAGTTTTTATCTCGGACGCAAAGCCACTATACGCCAGGTAAGTTAACGATGTTAAATTAATACCATACAGTGGTTTATGGTGTTTCTATTCACGACCAAAAGCTCTACAATATAGGAAACTTAATAAGAGGTGAATGTCACAAACGTGGACGTATTCAAGCAGTTTCTAGAGCGCTACCGGGTACAGAAGTTCTCACGAGGCGAAATTATTCTGTTTGAAGGCGAAGTCCCGAACTGCGCTTACGTAGTTAAAAAGGGTGTCATTAAAACCTACAACCTGACCAGCGACGGCCAGGAAAAGCCAATTTCTTTTGATGTTGAGATGGAAACCTTTCCTGTCGGCTGGGTTTTTAGGAAACTACGCTCGACCCAGTACTTTTATGAGGCCTTTACGGAATGTAGCGTTTACTGCGTTCCACGCGATGACCTTTTGCGTTTTATACAAAGCAATCCAAAACTGCTTTACACATATTTGGATTATTTTGTGTCCCGGTACTTAAATTACCAGATGCGCATTAATGCCCTCGAACAGTCCAAGGCGGCCGATAAGGTTTTAAATACGCTTTATTTTCTTTGTATACGTTTTGGCCAGGATGTGCGAAAGAACATCGTTAAAATTAATCTGCCGCTAACGCAACAGGACTTCGCTAATTTTATGGGTTTGACCCGCGAAACAACTGGAATAGAACTGAAAAGGCTCGAAAAAGGCGGCGTTATTACCTACAATCGTCAGAACTATATGGTACGAACCGACAAGCTAAATGAGCTCTTAGACGAAGAGTATGAGTCCATGCAGCAAATCGGCTCATCCCCCTTGCTGAATTAAACTTATGGTGTTGGTTTAGCTTCCTGCTTATCGATATTGTGGCTGACAAGGTGATTTACGTTAATTGCCAATTGCTTTGGCGAAGTCCGGGCCTTAACAATATATTTATATGCGCCCAGTTTTAGGGCGGTTGTAATTTCCTTGTCTTGATCCAAGTTAGTAAGGACTACTACCTTGGCTGTCGTTTTAGGGAATTTCTTGTTGAATTCTTTTAAAAAGCCTAGGCCGTCCAGCTTGGGCATTAACAAATCAAGCAGGATAAGGTCTGGCTTAAATTTGGCAAGCTTTTCCAGTCCTTCCAGCCCATTATGGGCAACCTCAACTTTATGGCCTTCATGGGAAAGGATAAGTTCATATGCTTCACTGAGGGTGGTATTGTCTTCTACGACCAGAATTTTTGCCATCAAGGTCTCCTCTTATTTACTCTATATTACTCGTTTGATTACGGCGTGCCAACTTCTCTGCTGCTGTCTAACGGTAGCCGAACCGTAAAAACTGAACCCTTATGCAGCTCCGATTTAACCCGAATTGTGCCTTTGTGCAAATCGATAATCTTCTGCGCCCAATAAAGCCCCAGGCCGCTGCCGTCGGCTGTCAGCGGCATATCATTATCCAAACGGGTAAACTTGTGGAATATCTTAGATAAATCCTTTTTGGAAATACCAATGCCTTCGTCCTTTACGTCAACCACAACCATTCGGCTTTTTTTGGAAACATTGATGCTGATTTTTTTACCCTCCAAGGTGTACTTGCTGGCATTGTCCACCAGGTTTTCAAATACCATTCGCAGTCTGGCCTCATCGGCGGTTATGAAAATGACTTCTTCGGAGCTGCTGAATTTAAGCGCCTGTCGCTTGCTTTTTGTTTTAGCCAGTTGTTCATAAAGGATGTCTTTGAGCAGCTGCACTATATCAATTTTAGCGAGGTGAAGATCAATATGACCGGCGTCAATGCGGGCTACTTTTAAAAGGTCGTCAATAATTTGTAGCTGCCGTTCATTACTCTCGTAAGCCTTTGTTAGCAAGGTTTGTTGCTTTTCGGTAAGCTTGCCGACGTAACCTTCCAGTAACATGCCAACGTATTGCTTTACCCCCGTGGCGGGTGTCCGTAACTGATGCGAAGCAATCGAAATGAACTCATCCTTTGCCTGTTCTAGGGCAAGGTCACGGCTAATATCACGAAAAACTTCAATTGCGCCAATGGGTTTATTGCGCAGCAATACTGGTGATACGGTTAGAGAGACCGGAATTCGTTTACCGTTCTTGCGGCGGTAATAAGCCCTGGCCGTAACAGGTTGCCCCGTAATAAAAGCACGGGTAATAGGTCTGTCTATATTACTAAGTATGTTGCCGTTACCGTCTTCGGCTATGACAGTAGCCGGAAACCATGTACCTAGTAACTCTTGCTCATCGTAGCCGAGAATTTGTGCGGCTACAGGATTTACGCCGCTAATCCTGCCATTTGCGTCGGTTACAATAGCACCTTCACCAATGCTGGAAAATAAGGCGTCTGATGTGGCCTGCTCATGACGGATGAAGCTGTTAAGAAATTGCAGACGATCTGTTTTTGCCATAGTCTAACTAACCCAGCTTTGTCCCGGGCGCAGTCGCATTTGTAAGCGTCCGCAGACGGCCAATATACTCGTCAACGGTTTCAGGCTCGTTTGTTAATAAAGCAAATGCCAGTTTAATCCAATCAATCAGCTTGATAAGATCTCGCCTAGTAAGCTTGGCCGGTTCTTTCTTTAGATGGGTTACCACTTGCCGCTCTATAAAGCGCTCAGCGGCCGGTCCTAGATAGTCGCGGCTTATATCAACAACCTTGTCGTACAGGTTATTCATTTTCGCCATATTTATACCTCTTCAATTCGGCGCAAACGCTTTGCCCCCAAGGCGATTAGTAAATAGCCGAGCGCAGATACAATCAGAAAGCCATAGATTATAAGTAGTATGGGCGTCAGGCTTAATGTGCTAATTCTAGCTGATATGGTCACTAGTAATCGGACAAAAATCGAAGAGGCAATGATAATTGCTATACCGGCTGCTACCCAGCTTAGCGAGCCTTTGTATATCTTGCCCTTTATATTTTTCTGGTAATGGTACAAGTAATATGCGCCAACTAAGCCCCTATACCAAAAGTATAGGTATGGTATAGCGAGCGTTATAAGTATTAGTACGTTAGGCATGTGGTAGATTTTTTGCTCCACTACATTATTTATTGGCCGCGTAATAATAAAATAGCTATACAAAGTACTCAATGCGATAAATAACAAAACTAATACATGTTGCTCGCTTTCGCTTGGTTTTTTGCGTACTAACTTTACAAGCTGGTCTGCGCCGCGGGCAATATAATATAAGCCTAAAGCCATAGTTATGAGCCCCACGTAATTATTGATAATTGTAGCTGCCGACTGCCAGCCGGGATAGTGCCTTACTAAAAGTGTACCGGCCGTAGTAAAAATTGAAGCCAGCGGTGATCCTAGGGCCAGGAAAAGCACCCCAACGCTTATAGTGTCAAAGGCTTTACCGTCTGGCGACGACTTGATTAGCTGGGCATATTCTTTTAATTTAACAAAACCGTACATTGCTGCCAGCCATATAGCTACAACAGGCAAAACAATGCTGGCTGATAAAACTCTGGCATGCGCCGGACTTAAATGATATTGCACAAGAGTTTGTCTGTCAGGAGCCGGAATCAGGCTCAAGCCGGCGTATATAACTATTAAGATTGCAAAGATCAGTGCGTAGTACTTGGCTTTCACCTACGTATCCTCATTAAACCGTTTCATTATAATCATAGATTTAGCCGTAACGCCCGTCAACTTGTATTTAAAAGTAAAACAGTGCCGTTGATTAGCACTGTTTTACTTTGCAGATTATGGCTTGCCAGCTATATTAGCTGCTGCTTTAACTTACGCCATCGCCGGGCTTGCAAGCGCTCGGCTTTAAGGCGCCAGTCATCAACGTCCTCAAACAGGCCGTCGAAATCGACTTCGTTAATACGCGTTGGGTTATTTAAAATTTTGTGCCTTTTCATTTTTATCCTCCCCTTACCTTTGTGCTTGCCCCTCCAGCGTACTGTCCCTAAGACGCTTATGCTGCGAGATATCTCGCTTGTGCTAAATCTCACATATGCAACCGCAATACTCTTCTACGGCTGCTGTTGTATTTATTAATAACCTTTAATTTACGGGAGTAAATTAGACTTGTATAAATAGAAAAAGCAATCACAAATCCGCACAATATATGGGTTCACCTGCACACTATAATATTTCTGATCAGGATTTATTTATGCAAAAGATAAGCATAAGAGCAATAACAGAAAGTTGCAGTATTGTAAAAACTACTGCTAGATAATTCATTGCAGTAAGCATATAGTTCCATTCTAGGAACGGTGGGATCCACCATCAACTAATTATTAGAGGGAGGCATTATGGTTTATCAAGAACCTTATGCATTAAACGAAAACTTTAAACGGCAGATGATGTGGGCAGTAGCTCTTATCTTTGTCACCATTGTTGCCGCCATTACGGCTTCAGCAATAATAACTAGTGCAATTGTGCGCGGTCAGGTCGCTAATGCATTGACTGCAACTAACACGACATCGCAACAGAGTCCATCGAATACTAACAGCGGCACCCAGAATGTTGGCGGTTGCGCTGGTATGCCTGGCAGTAGTAGCCTGGCGGCTGGTGGCAGCGGCGGCGGTGCATCTTGGGCAATGGCTGGTCCTTCCAACAGCACCACCAACAACAGCACCACCAACAACAACACTGAGTACAACGACTCGTTTAATACAAGCGATTCAAATAACGTAAGTGACTCAAACAACAGTGGTACCAACAAGAGCCTCTTGTTCGGATCACAGAATACTAACAACTCGACTAATAGCGCAACAATTGCTTCAGGTAACACAACTAACACCGATAACCACTCAAACACCGGCAACACAACCAACTCAGGAAACACAGTTGCATCAGGAAACACAGTTGCATCAGGAAACACAGTTGCATCAGGAAACACCGACAATTCTAACCAGGGTAATGGTTCTGGAAACGTCACTGCAACTGACAACTCAAACACCACTGACAACTCAGGTCAGACAAATATTGGCGGTAACACTACTAATAACTAATAAACGTTAGTTATAGTGTGATCGGTTGGTTGGCCGCGACTAACATCGGGCCAACCACACGCCTTAGAAGTTAAAAGTTCATTGACAATACAGACAGACGAGCGGCTGTGGTGGACGCATCCCGGCCGCCGGTGGTTCAATCCTCTATATGTAAAAAGACCATCCAGACGGACAGTCTTTTTACATGGCTGGGGAGGAGGGACTCGAACCCCCGAATGCCAGGACCAAAACCTGGTGCCTTACCACTTGGCCACTCCCCATTACGGCTCTAACAGATTGATTCTAGCTGATTAGGCGGCCGTAAGCAACGGAGAGGCCTCATAGGCAACCCGGTAGTGGACCATGCTGGCTTCCGGATGTACGAAATCGTGTGGTAGTACATCAACGCTCCCAACGGCTGGCTCATGTAAGGTGCCATCTACTCCGATAACAGTGGCATGAACTTCGAAATACCAATTACCATTACGATGACGGATTAAATTGCTGCAGTCCAAAGCGACACTGCCGTCGTTTCTAAACTGGGGATCGATGTAAGAAAAGATTTGATTGCCATTTTCCATATAACAGTCCAGCTTTACGATGCGATCATGATAAGCCACCCACCCCTTGTCTGATAGTTCGCACAAAGATGCAAAATAATCCGTAAACTGCTCGTCTCTAATCATCACTTGGTGGCGAGGCATATCGGCTGCGTCAATCAAACCGCATTCATAGTTACTATGAGCGTGCGGCAAAACGCATTTTTCTAAAGACGTCGTTGTAGATTCGGGCATTTTTAGAACGTATTTATGTAATTCCAACCTTCTGGCTTAGTGTCTGCCTCAGCATAGAGGCTGTCAAGATGGTTTATGCACAATGGTTGCAAACCACTATACTATGACTAAGCATGCGCATAATAGAACCGCATCAGTTTCGCAAACCGCTGAAGAAAAAAAGGCCACTACGATGGTTAATAACTTTTGTACTGATTGTTACTCTAATTTGTTACAGCGGTGTCACTTACGCTAAAGCGCTACCTACAGTTAAAGGAGCGCCCCAGTCTATTAATGTGCCCGGCTTAGCGCCGCCATCTATAGTTTGGCCTAAAACCGGTCAGGCCGCCTTTGGTGCTGCAGGGTATGGCGTGTTGGCGCAGTCAGGCGCGCAAACTATGGCGCCGATGGCTAGTATCGCAAAAGTAATTACGGCTTTAGCGGTATTGCAGGTCAAGCCGCTGAAAACCGGTGAAACCGGACCTATCTTAACTATCAGCCAGGACGACATCGATTCCTACAATAAATACGTTGCGCTAGGCGGTTCAGTAGTACCCGTAGAAATAGGAGAAACAATAACTGAGTATCAGGTACTGCAAGCTATGATGCTGCCATCGGCAAATAATATGGCAGATACTTTGGCGCGCTGGGCCTTCGGTTCTACTGAAGCATATCTTGCCAAAGCAAATGCCCTAGCTGCCAGTCTTAATTTAACCCAAACCCACATTGCGGATAGTAGCGGTTTTTCGCCTTTGACTAAAAGTACACCCCACGACCTGGTATTAGTCGGGCTTAACGCTTTGCAGCAACCGGCGCTGGCTGAGATTGTTAACCAAAAAAGCGCGGTTATACCGGTGGCCGGTGAAATATTCAACACCAATTATTTGCTTGGACAAAATGGCATAAACGGCATAAAAACGGGGCATACTGATCAGGCTGGCGGCTGCTTGCTATTCTCTGCTGCTCAAACCATAGGCAGCGGCCATAAACTGACATTTGTAGGCGCAGTTATGGGCGCCGACAATATTGTTCGTGCTTCTAGCGATGCACAGTCCATGCTTCGTACGGCGGCGACAGGCTTTCGCGAAATAACTGTATTAAGTGAACATGACGTTGTGGGTACGTACCATTCTAAATGGGGAGCCACTACAACCGGCCTGGCAGGCACCACAATAAATATAGTTATGTGGGCCAGTCTGCCCCCTAAGATTAAAATAAACCTTAATCAAATAGAAACATCTACAGACAAAAAAGATGCGATTGGTTCAGTTACGGTTACATCCGGCAGCGACAATAAAACAATACCAGTTGTGCTTGCCGGTGCCCTAACGCCACCGACTACCCGCTGGCGCCTAACACATTTTATGGGTAATTAAGGCGCCCCTACAGCCGGAAGTCCGAAAAACTCTTCTAAGGTTTGGCTGGAAGAATAGATTTCGGCAGCCAAAGGCTTACCGACATAACGATAATGCCAAGGTTCACTACGATATCCCGTAACTGCTACCTTGTCGGGTGCGTAGCGGAGTATAAAACCGTACTCGTGAGCGTGCGCTTTCAGCCAGGTTGACGCCGGAGTGCCGGCAAAGCAGTCTTCCAAACAGCCCGGTGTCTGGATATCGACGGCCCAACCAGTTTGGTGTTCGCTATATCCTGGCTTAGCGCTCTCAGTATCAGCCTTGGCCTGTCCGAAGGTCTGCACCTCGTGGTTGTAAACCAATACTTGTTGCTGATATGAGCGATATCCGCTCTCAGCTAGAATTGCATAACCGGCAGTTTTAGCGGCGACAAAAAGCTGGGATACGCTGCTAGCCGCTTCGGCCCTCATAGTCTGACCGTTACCGACGCTGGTTAAGTCGCTCGGCGCATAGTTCAGTGGATTTAAAGGCCGCTTCTTATTTACTACTACCCAGGGACTAGACGGGTCATCAATGGAAAACTGGTGTTTATCAAATGACGGCTTTGATTGAGCATCGGTAGGCGTAGTTTTTGCAGTTTGACTAGACTTAGTAGCTGTTTCTTGAGTTTTGCGCGGATGCTTATGCCCCCATAGCAGCAAGGCAGCTGAAGCGGTAAATACAATTATCAGAATAAGTAATAGCCGGTACTTCATACGTCATTCATGATAACGGCTTAGACGCTATTTTGCTACTTCGCAAAAATGAGGCATTGCGCTAGAAAAACACGTTTAGCTTATCAGATAGCGGTACTGCTTGATCAGCCCGCCCATTTAGATTAGAGTTACAAAAACCATGACTAAACCAGCAGCTTCGCCCGAACCATTCATTGTGCCCTTGCTGATGAATGGTTTACAGGGACGCATGTTATATATACCGCCACCTAAGAATAAAAAACGTGAACTGTTACTGGTTTATGGACAGCACGCTAGCTTGGAGCACTGGTGGCCGCTGGCGCTTGAGCTAAACAGGTATAGCGCCGTAACTATGCCGGATCTGCCAGGATTCGGCGGCATGCAAAGTCTTTCGCGCCTGCATACTAAACCGACGCTGGATAGTCTGGCCGATTATTTATCAGCTTTTGTAAAACTGCGCTACAAAAACAAGCGGCTTTCAATAGTATGTATTGGCTTTGGGCAGGTGCTGGTTACGCGCATGCTGCAGCGTTATCCCGATCTTGCCAAAAAAGTTAATGTTGTCGTTGGTTTTGGCGGCATCGCCCGCTTTGATGATTTGAAACTTGGCAGAATTAAAAGAATTATCAATCGCCTAAGTCTAAGGCTGGCGGCGACACGTCTAGTGTCCGGCATGATAAAGCTATTTTATTTACAGCCGTGGATACTGCGAAAAAGGTTCAGTCGCATGGCGCCAGAAGCGGCAGCTGAAGAGGTGGCTTTGTGGCGCACCAATGATTTACGCACACATTATTTAACAACCTTAGAGCTAGTTAAACTTGATAACTGCCAGCAACAAATTAACCGACCGTTGTGGTATGTATCGACACCAGCTAGTAAAAAAGTTGAAAACCATCGGCTGATTCAGCATCTCGGCGTCATTTATAGCGACGTTTTTGAAATCCGTTCCAGGATTCGTAACGATGCTGTAGGTACCGTTAGTTACGGTCGAAATAAGGCCCAGTTGCTGCCCGCAAAATTGCGGCGAGCCTTAGCTGCCTTGTAACCATATTAAAACGTGCAATAATATGGCTATGCTTGACTTCTTTAAAAGAAATAAAGGCCAGATGGAAGTAACCATATCGAATCGTACCGTGATACGCGTTGTGGCTGTGGTATTGGCGTCGCTGTTGCTAGTCGAGGGCGTTCGCAGGGCCTCCCACCCGCTGACGCTAATATTTATTGCCTTTTTCCTTACATTGGCCCTTAACGCTCCGGTACATTGGCTGGCTCAGCGAATACCCGGCAAGCGCCGCGGCAGCCGCACCTTAGCAACGGCATCATCCTTTATTATTATTATTGCTTTACTTGCAGGCTTTTTATTAAGTATTGTTCCACCGATCGTAAGGCAGACCGGTACTTTCATACATCAGGCTCCGCAGCTAGTTGAAGACGTCCATGACCAGAATTCTTCAGTTGGTCAATTTGTTAGACGCTATAAGCTGGAGGATAAGGTTAATAATTTTTCCGGACAATTGTCAGACCGTTTGTTACGCCTGAGTAACACTTCAGTCAGCACATTTACGCGGGTTACCAGCAGTATATTTTCGGTGCTGACGGTTCTAGTGCTAACCTTTATGATGTTGACGGAAGGCCCGCACTGGCTGAACATGGCCAAACGGCTGATTCCGGACGAACACGAGCCGCATGTTGAGGCCTTAACTTCCGACATGTATGGAGTTGTTCGCGGGTACGTTAATGGGCAGCTTTTACTGGCCGCGCTTGCTTCCGTCCTGATCGTTATACCGTTAATAGCGCTGGGCGTAAGTTACCCGATTGCACTGATGTTTGTGATCTTTATTTGCGGACTGATTCCGCTGGTTGGCCACACTATTGGCGCAATTATTGTCAGCACAATCGCTCTATTCCACTCGCCGGCCGCGGCCGTAATTGTTCTGACTTACTACATCTTGTATCAGCAGATTGAGAACTACGTTATTCAGCCTCGTCTGCAGGCCAGCCATACCGACATGTCGCCGCTTCTGGTTTTTACTTCTGTAATTATTGGTGTCAGTTTTGGCGGACTAATTGGCGGTTTGGTTGCCATTCCTTTGGCAGGTTGTTTACGGATATTGCTAGTAGATTATCTGGAAACAAAGAAACTGATAGAGCCGCTACCTACAACCGAAACCAAATAGGACCGTGCGCGGTATCACGAATACCTATTCCTTGTTCTTCTAATTGTGCGCGTGATTTATCTGATAACTCAAAATCTTTAGTCTGGCGGGCTTCTTGACGGTCTTTTATTAGCTGGACCTGCTTTTCGTTTATATCGTTACGTTCGTTCAGTCGCAACCCAAAGAGTTTATCTAGTTCGGGCAGAATATCGCCGATAGCGTCGGAGTCTATACCCAATTCATCTATTCGGCTGACCATACCGTTTAATATGGCAAGACTTGTGGGTGTTTTCAGGTCATCCATCAACGCTTTTTTAACTTCTGCCATAGCCTCTTTATAGTTTGCGGCTAAACGGTTTGAGCTCAGATTTTGAAATTTTAAATCAGCCCAAGCTTCAATATTTTTTAGACTATTTTGAGCGGCAGCGAGATTCTCCCAACTGAATTCGGCTTGCGTGCGGTAGTGAGATTGCAAGACTAGCAAACGAAATGCTTCCAGTGAAAAGCCTTTATCTTCGATATCTTCGAGGCTTATCCCGTTGCCAGCGCTTTTTGCGATTTTTTCGTCCTCGACCATTATATGGTTCATATGCACCCAGTAGTTCGAAAACTTTTTGCCGGTGGCCGCTTCGCTTTGGGCGATTTCATTAGTGTGGTGCACCGGAATGTGGTCGATACCGCCAGCGTGGATATCAAGCGTCTCGCCTAAGTATTTTATGCTCATAGCTGAGCATTCCAGGTGCCAGCCAGGAAAACCCTTCCCCCAAGGGCTGTCCCATTCCATGTCACGCTGCTTATCTAGAGGTGAATATTTCCAAAGCGCAAAGTCTGTTGGGCTTTTCTTTTCAGGATTGGCCGTAACGCGCGCACCTTCTTTTAGCTTCTCCAAATCAAGATGGGCAAAGCTTCCATAAGTTGGGAATTTACTAGTATCGTAGTAAACACCATCGCTGATGGTATAGGTGTAGCCTTTAGCTTCAAGCTGCTTAACAAGGTCGATTTGTTCCTGGATGTGATCGGTTGCTTTAGGTAACTGATCTGGTGTCGATATATTGAGCCGTTTCAGACCGACAACAAAATAATCACTATATTTCTTGGCTATATCCCATGCCGACTTCCCTTCCCGCCGTGCGCCTTTCTCAAGTTTATCCTCACCTTCATCGGCATCGCTCACCAGATGCCCTACGTCGGTAATGTTCATCACCCAGTCGGGTTCATAACCAGCTGAAATTAGGGTTCGGACCAATAAGTCATAGCGGATAAAGGTAAACCAATTGCCGATATGGGGATAATCATAAACAGTTGGACCGCAAGTATAGATAGCTACCTTAGGCGGGCGCTGTGGTTCAAACTTCTCGACTTTTCTTGTGAGGGTGTTATGCAGCTTCATTGTTCGTTTCAATTTTAGCAAGCAGATCACTTGCTACGCTAATGGTTTCTTGTTTTACCTCGTCAAAAGATCGCCCGTCTGTCAGTTTAAAACCGCTGGCATAGGCATGACCGCCGCCTCCAAAATGTTCGGCAACTTTGCCGGCTACACCTTTGCCAAAATTAGCTCGTAGTTTACCGGTTATTTTACCGTCTTGATAAATCTTAAAAGCAATCGCCAAATCGGTGCCCTCGCTCTGGCGCATGTCATCCATCACCAGCATTGGTGGATTATAAAAAGGACTATATTGCTCAATTTCAGACCAGGGGATGGTAATTACAGCGATGCGGTTATTATCAAAGTATTCAATTCGCTGTAGTAGTTCGCCCTTGTACTTTAATAAATCGGGCGATTTGCGCATAAGCTGGCGGCGGTTGTTTTCAAGCTTGGCTAAATTGGCGCCGGCTTTGACAAGATCGGCCAGTATTTCCACGCTGCGGGCCGTAACTGCTTCGCTGCTCAGGCCCAAACTGTCAGACATTATTGAAGCTGCCAGAAAATCCGCTGCTGACGGATTAAGTTTCCAACCGTGCTGGTTTGCCAATTCAAAGATAACCTCACCCGTAGCTACGGCCGGCTTATTCCAAACGATAGTTGCAAACGGAATACTGGCTTCAGTGTCGTGGTGATCAATTACTATGCAGGGTTTGGTGCTCAGCAAATGTTTCTGCTGGGATTTAACCAGGGAATCAAAGAGGCTGTCGGCGCTGGTATCTACAATAATACTCAGATCAAACTTAGGAGGCAGTTCTCGGCTAACGCGGTCCCAACCAGCCAGATAGTGCAGGTAGCCGGGTATGTCGACGCCGCAATATAAAACGGGTTCTTTGCCCATTTCATGAATAATTTGCTCTAGCGCCAAAGCACTGCCTAAACTATCGCCGTCGGGATTATCGGCTTGAATAATTACAATGTTTTCAGCTTCACTAATCAGCTCGCTAATTTTTGTATCGTCAGTCATAGAGCCTGCCTGCCCTCCAGAGCCCGCGTAAGCGTAATTTGGTCGGCATACTCCAGATCGACCCCAACTGGCAATCCGCGGGCTAACCGCGTCACCTTTACTTTACTGTTACCTATTTGCTGCTGTATATAAAGCGCAGTTGATTCGCCTTCGACGCTGGCGTTAGTGGCTAAGATTACTTCGCTTACTTTATCCTCGTTAATACGTTTAGTTAACTCTCTAATATGCAATTGTTCGGGACCGATGCCGTCAATTGGTGATACCAGACCGCCTAGAACATGATACGTACCGCTAAACTGTCCGGTTTTTTCCAACGCCGCAATATCAAACGGCTCAGCGACAACGGCCACAACTTTTTTATCCCGTCGCGAATCCGTATAAAGCGGTGAAAGTTCCTGGCTCTTATCTATTAGAGCAAATGTTTTTGGGCATAGCTTAATATGATCATGCAAATTTTGAAGCGCGCCGCTAAGCTTCATGGCTTTAGCGGGATCGCTTTTAAGGATGTAATAAGCATAGCGTTCGGCACTACGCGGTCCGACACCGGGTAACGCGCCAAATGCCTCAATTAAATCCTGCAATGCTGGCGGCAATACGTTCATTGAAACTATCTATAAACCAAGTTCGCCAAGCGCGCCCATCATGGGCTGCATTTTTTCGGCAGCGACTTTCTGGCTCTGCTGTATGGCTTCTTTGACAGCATCTTCAAGCCAGCGCTCGAGCTGTCCAATGTCTTCCAGGTCTACGCTCTGAGGATCAATGTGGATTTTTTTAATTTTTTGTTCGCCGGTAATTTCGACGCGCACGGCACCATCGCCCTGCTCGACACTTATTACCATTTTCTGTAGCTCCTTTTGGAGTTTCTTAACTTTAAGTAGCATTTTAGCCTGGTCAAACCGACTCATGGTTTTATCTCCTTATCGCCTCTATTGTATAGCTAAGCGGCGCGTTAGTAAAAGCCGCGCTACAGGACTTCATTATAATTGCTTTAGTAGCTGGCGCGTTCACCCAAGCGCGGTAGTAGCGATCGGTTTGATAGGCGCTGGCAATCAACACAGCACAGACCAACAATGCCAGGCCAATGCCTCTGGCCAGCGGGTTGCGCGGAAATACTATAAACCATTGCTGCAGTAGCAAATCTATACCGCAAGCAATAACAATATAAATTGCCGGCAGTAGCATTATTATCGTTACGCCGCCGCCCAGCGTAATTAGAAGCGTCACAATAACTGACAGACCCAGTAAAACCTTGGCGCGATCCAACTTCCGCAAAAAGAAAAAATTGTACATACCCAGAACAAACATAACCATCCCGAATAGATCCAGTAGCGGTGCTTGTCCGACCCAGCGGGCGGGATTTATTGGCGCACGCACAAAAATTGACAGTGGTACATTTAGGATATTACGTAGATATTGCTGCCATGACGATAGATTTAGTGGCAGCCCTAATAACGTTTGTATTAGGTGCGGGTTGCGCACTAGCGCATATAATAGCGGCAGCACCAAGATTACGTAGACAATAATTGCAGCTACCGTTAATAAACCTGGCGCGTCATTTATAAATTTTTTAACTGCCCGCCTTTGCCAGAGAAGAGCCAGAAGAACAAACCATATAGTGCCCGGTATGTAACAAACCAAAGCTATCAGGAATACTCCACTTAGCATAGGACCGATTCTGGCATGGCTGTAGCGCAGCCAGCCGCCAACGGCCAGAAGTGCCACCAGGCTGGATTGCATAATTTCCGGCGTAAGCGAACGAGCGGCCCACAAAAACCAGCTGGAGCTGGCTAGTAGCAAGCTGCCGATTATAGCCACCCGCTTACTAAACCAGTGCCTAAGAGTGCTAAAGAACAGCAATATAATTACCAGCGCCCAGAAGACGCTGGCCGAACGAAGTAACGCTAGTTTTTTAAGTCCGGCGGCCTGAAAAGCAAATAGCACCAGCTTGTGAGGCAAGTATATGGGGTTATTAAGCAGTTCGTGCCAGTTGCCGGTTATTTTTACGGCCTGGGCTTCGTCGGCACTTATGGTTCCCGGAAGATGGTTAAGTCTAAATGCAAAAAGCAGTAGCAAAAGCGCTACTGTTATGCCGTATATCAACAACGGCTGCCACATCGTTAAAATGAATTGTCGGCCTCGACTCATAAGTTCTTGTGCTTAGTATACACCAGCTTAATGGGAGTTTTAGGCTGTCGCGAATGGCTCAGCATGTTTAACGTCAAGCGTGCGAAATCGTTGTTTATCACGGTCAAAGTAGAGTTCCACATTGCCGATGGGACCATTACGGTGCTTTTTAATGAAGATGTCGGTAATATTCTTGCGGTCGGTTTCCGGATTATAATAATCTTCGCGGTAGATAAAAGCCACTACGTCGGCGTCTTGCTCAATAGAACCCGATTCACGTAAGTCTGCCAACTGAGGTATCTGCGGGCTGCGGCTTTCGACTGATCTGCTCAACTGGCTTAGCGCCATTAGGGGTACGTTCAGCTCGCGCGCAATACCTTTCAAGCCGCGTGAAATTTCCGAAATTTCTTGTACGCGGTTGCCTTCGCCACTGAATCTTGAACCGCCGCTCATCAACTGAAGATAATCAACAATAATAAGTCCAAGTGGCCGCTGGTGGGCCTCACGGCGGGCTTTGGTGCGCAAGTCGCTGACAGTTATGCCCGGGCTGTCGTCTATAAAAATTTGCGCTTCACTCAAACTACCCATGGCCTGTCCGATTTTTTCGAAATCACTATCTGTCAGGTTGCCTGTACGCAGTGCCCAAGCATCTACACCCGATTCCATGGCCAGCATGCGGTCAACCAGCTGCTCTTTGCTCATTTCCAGGCTAAAAAGCAAAACCGGCAACTCAGCCTCTAGGGCGACATTATGGGCAATATTTAGAGCTAGTGCTGTTTTACCCATCGACGGCCTGGCGGCCAGGATAAACAGGTCAGAACGCTGTAAGCCAGCCAGTACTTGATCCATATCTTTAAAGCCGGTCGGAACACCTCGTATCTTGCCTTTGTCCTTGTGCAATTCGTCTAAGCGGTCAAAGCTTTCAGTCAGGATGGTTTCCAAGCTGGTAACATCCTGCTTAACGTGGCGCTGGCTGACCTCAAACAACCGGCTTTCGGCGTCTTCAATAAGCGTTCGCAAATTGCGGGCTTCGTCATAACCCATTTCGATAATGCTTTGGCTGGTTTTGATTAATCGCCGCCGTAAGGCTTTTTGCGATACAATTTCGGCGTATTGCTCTACGTGCGCTGCTGTCGGCACAAAGTTGGTAAGCTCGGTCAAGTAGGCGGCGCCGCCAACGACTTCCAGTTGTCCTTCGGCTTTAAGTTGATCAGATAACGTCAATACGTCAATCGGGCTATGTTTCTCGTACAAAACTTTTATGGCTTCAAAAATTAACCTATGTCGTTCGTCATAAAAATCATCGCCGACGACATTATCGGCAATTTTAACAATGGCATCGGAATCAATTAAGATTGCGCCCAATAAACTGGCTTCGGCATCTGTATTCTGTGGCGGTATTTTTGCTTTGTCATTATCCATAGTAGTCCTAGTCTAACAACTCGGCGCCGCCAAATATATTGCTTATGGTATCTAGCGCCGGGTCTGGCGCCTCAGGTGGTGAAACCATTTCTATAGCCGGCGGCTGGGCCTTTTTATCAACCGTACTTTCAATTTTAACTGTTTTACCGGTAATCTCGACTATTACGTCGTGCAGTATCTGCTGATTTTTGGCCTCGGTCAGACGTTTTTGATGAAATGGAAAAGCAAACTTTAAAATTAAACGGTCTTTTTCCTGTACCGGCTCGGCCATGCGCACAACACCATAAAGTGTGTTGTGATGCTTTTTTAAACTATTTAAAACCGCCGTCCAGTCTTCGTTTATTGATGCGTTAGATTTGCCTGATGCTGCTACTGCTTTGGCAGGCTGCGGTTTCGAAGCCTTAGCGGGCTCTGGCTCCTCAGGAGTAACTTTAACTACTTTTTCTACATCTACTATGGGTTCTACCATAACTTCGTCCAAGGTGGACGTCGGCACATAGTCCCTTACTAAAACTGGTTCAAGCAAAGCTAGCTCCAGGTAACTGGCGGACTCGGCGGCGCTGGCAGTTTCCAAAAGCTTGCCTAGTAAACTAGTTGCTAGTGACGGCTCAAGCGGACACTTGCCATCCAGCAGGTCATCTCGCAACAGTTCGGCCAGTTGCTTGGCAATGGAAGCGGCTTGAAATCCCTGATCCTGTAAGCTTTCCAGCGCTGTAACTACGTCTTTAGCCTTGCCGCCACAGACGGCACCATAAAGCCTTTTGACGGCTTGTTTTGGTGCCAACCCCAGCAGTTGCTCGATGTCCGTCATTTCAATATTCTTGCCAAGGCTACGAGCCTGGTCTAATAGGCTAATACTGTCGCGAAAACTGCCGCCGCTATGTTCGGCAATAAGCTGCAGTGCGTCATCATTAACATCAATCTTTTCTTGTTTGGCAATTGAGCGCAGATGGCCGACCGCCTGCACCGGGTCTATCGGCTTAAATGTAAATCTCTGAGTGCGGCTGATGATGGTTTCCGGTAACTTATGGGCCTCAGTCGTAGCTAATATAAATATTACATGCGCCGGTGGTTCTTCAAGGGTTTTAAGCAAGGCATTAAAAGCTTCGCGGGTTAGCATGTGAACTTCGTCGATAATGTAGATCTTATACTTACCGGTGGTTGGAGCAACATGAACCTTATCGCGCAAATCACGAATTTCTTCGATGCGTCGGTTACTGGCGGCGTCAATTTCGATAATGTCGATGTGGGTAATACTTTCGTCGTACTGCAAGTCGTTAACGGCGTGCGCCAGTATGCGCGCCACGCTAGTCTTGCCGACACCGCGCGGTCCGGTAAACAGATATGCGTGCGATATATTGCCCTGCTTTAAAGCACGGCTTAACGTCTGAGTTATGTGTTCCTGGCCGACTATTTCATCAAGCGACTTTGAACGGTATTTTCTATATAGAGCCTTCCCCATGGTAACTAATAATTATACCTTTTTCTGTGGGGTTAGGCTGTTGTTTTATGGATTATAAAGCAGCTTCTAGTGCAGCCCACTCGGCGGCTGAATCGTCTTCGGGCACATTTACACTGACCTGGTCACCTGGCTTAGCTTTAAAGTAGGTTACGCTGGCTAAAAGTACGCGGTATTGCTTAGTGCCAACATTTACAAAATAATGGCCGTCTTTTTGTTCAAGAACGCCCACAACCTGTTTGCGCGGGATCGGCCCGATTTGCTTATAAAGAAATGCGCCGTCATCGGCGATGGTTAGTTTAAGTATGTCGCCTTGGACTAATTTTGATTTGCTGGCGTAGTTAGCGGGAACGGGGTAGGTTTTGCCGTCTGAGCCAACCATATTCTGGCCGTCAAAAACGCCTTCAATAACCTTGCCGATATTCTCTTCTTTTGCCGATAAAACGGCTGAAGGCTCATCGCCAACTAAACTAACCAGCAACTCTTTGGCTGCTGCTAGGCTAGTTTCGGCTTCTTCAATTAGTGCGCGTAAGCGCTTAATCTGTTTTTCTGGTACGTCAGCCATCTCTGTTAAACTCAACCCTATAAGTGTTTATTTGGTACACTTCTGGCCCTACCGTACCACGTGAACCATTGCAAGTCAAAGCGTCAAGTAAGCTTCTGTGGATAAATCTGCTACTGCAGCACTATATCCTGATAGACCAAAACTAGCGGACCAGTTGAGGGCGAACGATTGAAGACGCTATAGCCTTTTAGCGCCTTGGACTCGTTGTTGACGCAGACCTGTTGCCAATAAGGATTGTTAGGGTTATAGGTAATTGACTGGTTAACTGAGTGGCTACCGCTGACAAATTCTATTTTAGCTGTAGTGCTGCCGCCCTTGAGTGGCAAGACGTTGAATACGAAACACTCACTTTTAATTGGTACTTTTCCGCCAACTAAGTAATTTAGTTTGGCACCAGGTGCTAGCTGGCTGACAGTTTGTGTGCCAATAGAATTAACCTGGGCTTGTACGTTAGTTACGCCGGTTGTCTGGCCTGCTGAAGCATAATTTAGGAATTGTACTGAGGATTGTGTAGCAGCATGGCTATGTAGCAGCAAATAGGCGCTACCGAACAACGCAAAGGCCGCCACGAACAATACTGGCAATAGTTTTTTACTTGAAACGCTATTTGACGCAATCTTTTTTTGATTTGGCATTTTTCTCTCGATATATTTAATTATTGATAAAATTTAACCTTAAAAGCTTTAGCGTGTCAATCAACGCTCTAAAAAAATAAGGACCGTGAATGACGGCCCTTACTTACCGGCGAATTTATCTAGTTTAATTCAACCGTAGCGCCGGCTTCTTCCAAGCTTTTCTTGGCGGCTTCAGCGTCGTCTTTTTTAGCTTTCTCAAGCACCGTCTTAGGCGCACCGTCAACCAAGGCTTTGGCTTCGCCAAGTCCCAGATTTGTTATGTCCTTAACGGCTTTAATCACGGCTACCTTTTGGGCGCCGGCATCCTTAAGAACAACATCGTACTCGCTCTTAGCCTCTTCGGCGGGGGCGGCATCGTTGGCACCTGGTGCAGCGGCAACGGCAACTGCCGGAGCGGCAGCGCTTACGCCCCAGTACTCTTCCAGGAATTTAACAAACTTGCTGATTTCCAGCGCGCTCATTTTGTCGAGCTCGCCAACTAGTTTTTCAAATTCTTTTGGAACTTCGACTTTATCGGCTTTCTTATCAGCCTTTTTATCTTCTTTAACTTCAGCTGGCGCTTCGGCCGCTGTATCTTCTGTCTTTACTTCTTCATCTGCCATAATCTTCTCCTTACCCCGAATGATTCGGGTTATTTAACTTATTGCTTCGCTGCGGGCATTCAGTACGTTCAGGACACCGCGTACATTACCAGCCATAACATTTACAAAACCAATTAACGGCGCAGCTATCAAACCGGCTAGTTGACCGCGCAACTGATCCTTGGTCGGCAAGCTGGCTAAGGCTTTGACGTCATCTGCTGGCAAAAATTGACCTTCGGCCGTATAGGCGCCGACAAACTCCAGACTTGGCTGGTTTTTCGCAAAGTTGGCTAATGCCTGGGCGGGGGCTACTTCGTCTTCGCTGTTGAAGGCGTAGAGGAGCATGCCGCTCAGTAGACTAGTATCGGCATCTTTAAATGCATCGCTTTGCTTCAAAGCCTGCATAACCAGGCGATTTTTCACAACTTTGACTATCGTGCCGCCATCTTTAGCGTCGCGGCGCAAAGTTTGCATCGCTTTTACCGGTGTGCCCTTATAACTGGCTACAACCGTCATTTTGGCTGTATTAAGCAAGCTGCTGATTTCATCAACAACGGCGTGTTTCTTGTCTTTGGTTAAAGCCATCTAACTTCTCCTTTATGAGTTGAGACAGAAATTCTCGACCAAAAATGTCTGTCCGGTACCAAAAAAGCTTCCTGGTTACCAAGAAGCCTTAGTTGTGCTCACAAAAATAGATTGTTCGCACCTCGGCGACATTATCAAACCGCCTAGGCGGTCGTCGCTGTCTTTGGTAACAGGGGCAAGTTTACACGCTAACCCCTGTGGTGTCAACTCTAGTAGCGCTGTTGCAGTCCCGCCAAGCGGCAATGCTGCCGTTAAAGTATTTCCTGGTCTACATTAACGCTGGTGGTGTGCGTGCGTAGTTCTGGAGCTTCCACATAACCGGCCTCGGTAGCAATAACACCTAAACCTTTTCGAGTATACTCTGGCGTCTTAACGGGCTCGGCCCATGGCTCAAAGCCCTCAACTGGTTCTAAATCGGTCTTTTCTGGTAAATCTTGATATCCCTTCATCATCATCTCCTTTGGTAATTAAAAACGGCCCCTTTTGGGGCCGTCGTTTGCTATTAAAAGCTTCAGCGCCCCGCGGTAGCGTCGACTATAATCTTGACTAGAAGGTTTACTGATAGCATAGCCCTATCATCCGCCTATCAGTTAATTTGTCAATCTCGAAAATATAGTCTGTTGTTTCTAAGAAGATAAGGGTTTAACTTCATTCCAATGAAACTTGCGCACCCCGCTCTATTGTAATCCTGCAATGAAAGCGTATGATATGTCTTCGGGAAATGAGTTTTTTGCGCAACATTGAAACACCAATATCATATCGAGCCAGGTTTGAAGGCTACGCGCGGTCACACCTTAGCTACATGACTCCAGAAGAACAGGAAGCGTTATATCTGCGCATCACACCATCTTATCTGCAAAATCAGACGGAAGCAGCAGTCAGCGCAGTTATTATGGAAAACGCGGGCATTATAGATTTACAATCGCCAACCAATGGTGAAATTTTAGGTCGAATAGCCGTTAGCTAGTCTTTATCAAACTGCTGCAACTTGAATTGGGTATAGCGTTCTGCGGCTAAACGGCTTAATTCCGGATCTTCACCCTTATTAACAAAGATCATGGAGTCCGCTAATAGCGGGTGGACCTCTGCGACTTTCTGTTGCATATCCAAAACTAATTTGCGGTAGCCAGGATGGCCCTGCGGGCTGGTGCGTAATTCGTGCAGATGAAATGCCTCGCGGGCATTATAGGTCACTTTCCAACGCATTTTATGGCCTAAGAGCGTTGCATACTGTGCCTCTAGTTCAAAGCCACCGGCTTGTAAGCTGCTGTATAGCTGAAGACTGATGTCAAAGCATTCTATAAACTGTTCAGATAAGCCGGCCGTCTCCACTAACTCTGGAATATCGTAACCATAACGTGGGGTTAACAACTGCCATTCCAGGTCGTCTACAATGCGATGCCTTTGCAGGTCGCGGAAAATACCATAATCGCATACTAGGTCCCAGCTGTAATGGGCTTTTTCGAGAGCCCGGCCCGGCTTATGGCGACGATTGAGGCGCTCGCCTATGTACGCCTGGAACACCTCTAATTTCTTTTGATAAGGCCACTTATCAACAGCCCTCTCAATATCTTTAAGTGGCAGGCTGCTATGCTCATAGATCATGTCAGGCACCAGGTCCAATTCATTGCGTGGCCAAACCGACGTTAGCTGCACGGCTTCGCCCATACCACTGTGATTATCTGGCAAGTATTCTTTGGACAGTTTTTTTACATTCGATCGGGTATTTGCCAGATAAGCAATAGTAGCCCCGCCGCGATCTGGTTTATCGGCACGTTCCAAGAACGTAGCAATAACTTTGCGGGCTTCGGCTAGTATTTCCTTACCAGTATCACGCGCTTCTACCAAATCGTCGCTCATGAGATGCATTATCAAACTTTCAATTGCCTGACCCGAGCCAAAAATGCCTACAGTTGATTTAGTTGCCACCGGTAGGACCGGCCGGATAGCATCACAAGCCTGCGCCCTGATTGCTCCCTGCCAGGCGGCGTCACGTTCCGCTCCAGGCACACTGGAATGTTCTTTTAGATAAACAGTAAGCTCATGAACCATCGCAGAGTAAAGCTCAAACAGCCGTTCCATGGATGCCTCATATTCGTCTTTCAATGGTTCGTCAAGCTGCTTAGGAGTGTAATAGCGGAATTTTCCATTCCGGTCACGCTGGTCAAAGTAGATGTAGCGGGTAGATTGCTCCAAATAAGACGCTAGTCTGCCCCATTCCAGCTTTTTCGTCAGCAAATTTGAAGCGCCTTCGACCACTATGTGTTGTCCGACCAGTTGCTGTACAGAATCATCACCAAAAGCAGTTATAACTCTCTGCAGCAGCTTCTCGTCGCGCCGGCCGGAGTTATCATCAATACCTGGGGCGAACTCGTCGAGAATGGTAATGCGCATGTCGTCGCCGCGGCGGCTTAGGCGGGCCATGGCGGCGGCGGCTGTAAGGCTTTCAATTTTGCTTTTGGTGGCGTAGACATTGCCGTCTACGTTGGTAACGGCTTCTTGCAACCACTTTTTGCCTTGTTCTGTAACGTAGTAACCGTGCTGATCTTTAGAAATATAGGGATTTGATTTGGATGCCGGGACTTTAGGCGCAGATGAGGATTGATTTGGTTTTGCGGGCAACATTGGCTCGACAGTTTGCCATAGCAACTGTTGGATGTTCTCAATCGGTAGCATTTGGCCGTCTTTGACTGATTCTATAACTTGAAAATCGCGTGGGAATAATTTAGCGATGTCATCATAAACTTCAACGGACTTCTGTAAGTGATCTAAACTTGCCTCATGAATATCGCGTTTTTTATCTGTATAAGATCTTTTGGCCTTTTGGTCTACTAGGTTCTGGGCGACTTCAGCTGGTACGCGCAGTATTATGCTTTTATTCGGCCGTGGCACTCCGAGCATCTGGTGCTCGAGATTATCTAACCAGACAAAGAAACCCCGTCTTTCTGCGGGATTGGCAAACTTGCCGCCTTGGTGTGCCATATTGGATGCCGTAAAACGATTTGTAAGCACTACTTTACCTTGATTTAGTGCTTCTCGAATTCTCTGGGCCGCGTCAAATCGATTTAGGGCAAAAAACAGCGAAGCAGTGTACGGTCCGACGTCTTCAGCACTTCCGTAAACACCGTTTAAATATTGGCGGACAAAGTAGCTGGCCTCCTTGTCGTACTCTGGAAAATCAAAAGTGGCCACATCGTAGCCGCTGTCTTGAAGTTTCTTTGTTAGCAGCTCAAACTGTGTACCCTTGCCGGAACCATCAGTGCCTTCAATGGCTATAAATAAACCGCCAGAAACGTCGCTTGTGTCCGTGGTTGCCGTTTGCGATACATGCTGAGCTTTCATAAGCCTTTCCGTAGTCCTTTAATCGTAATTGGCTTAAGTCGTTTGTCCTTGAAAGCTCTCGGTAGCATTTGCTCAGGCCGCCAATTGACGATTAGTTTCTTTAGGTCGTCACTGGCACCGGCTTGGTATTTGCCGCTTAATTTCTTGTATTCCTGATCAACTGGGCCGGTTTCATAAAAAACCAGTTGAGCGATGCGTTCTCCCACCGGCAGGACCACGCTTTCGTGCTGGTTCATATTGTAAATTTCCATAGTCCAGCGATTAATGTAGCCCGGATCACCCCAGCCGGCGTCCAAACATACCGATACACCGTTTCTACCCCAAGTGCTGCGGGCTTGCATGGTGCTGGTGCCAGGCGCTTTAATTCCGATAAACTCGTGGGTATGGGCTAATATGCGCTCACCCGGCCGCATAACAATTATTCGATGAGAGGGCGGTATGTTCTTAAAGGGTTTGCGGCCGTGTTTTTTAGCCCAGTCTTTGTGGATTTCAGCTCTAAATGGCCCGCCGCCGAAGTACTGCTTAACGGCTTCTTCGTCAAACGGAT
>CAYUOI010000003.1:0-23777 GCA_964446365.1 uncultured Candidatus Saccharibacteria bacterium
CTGACGCTGCTGGTTAATCATCGTATCAATCGCAATTGCTGTTTTACCAGTTTGGCGGTCGCCAATAATAAGCTCGCGCTGGCCGCGGCCAATCGGCACCATGGCGTCAATAGCTGTAATACCTGTCGCCAGTGGTTCGTGCACGCTTTTACGATCTAAAACACCGGGTGCATTACGCTCAACCGGTGCGGTCTGTGTGGTTTTTACCGGTCCTTTATCGTCCAGTGGTCGGCCCAGTGGGTCGACAACGCGGCCGACTAGTTCTTTTCCAACTGGTACTTCCAGAACTTTACCGGTCAGCCGGACTTTAGCGCCGGCTTTTACGCGGGTGTCTTCGCCCAGTAGCACCGAGCCAATCTCGTCTTCCATGAGGTTCAGCGCAAATGCCGTTACTCGGCCGCCGTCTTCGGCGTCAATTTCCAACATTTCGTTAAAACCGGCTTCACTCAACCCGTAAATCCAGGCAATACCGTCACCGACGCGAGTAACAATGCCGACTTTCTCAGCTTCCGGCAGATGCTTCAGCTCCTCAATGGCTTTGCGGATATCGGCGGATAATTGCTTTATGGATAAATCTTCAGCCATGGGCTTTCCTTTCAGGTTTCACTTACCAGTTTAAGTTTGCGGAGTCGATTATGGATGCTGACGTCCAACTGGGTGTCGCCGGATTCGAGGCGCAGACCGCCAACCAGGGCGGGGTCTTGTTCCTCGTTTAGTATCAGCTTGTCGGCTTTGAGATACGTTTTAATATCGCGCTTAACCTCAGGGCTTAGGGGCAGTGCACTGGTGGCTGTGGCCTCTGTCAAACCATACTGCTGCTGGCGTATCAGGGCTACATCGCGCATTAATGAATCTAAATCTTTTACGCGGCGCTCGCGCGTTAAATATGCCGCGATTTCTTCAGGCAGCCGCTTGCTGTCGCCTTTATTAATCATGGCGGCAATCGTCTGGGCCAATTCTTTACGGCTAATTTTTCTAGGCACGTCGGCCACCTGACAGCGCTCTTTCAATAATGCTGGTATCTTTATTGGCATCTAATTTTTCGCCTATCACGGCTTCGGTTGCCTCTGCAACCAGGGCCAGCATGTCACGCTCAAGCTTTTTGCGGGCCTTAACCATGTCTTCTTCAATCTTGCCGTGAGCGTCGGCCAGCAGCGCGTCGGTTTTATGCGCCGCGGCGGCTTCGGCCTGCTTAATCAGCTCTTTGGCGTCATCATGGCCGGCAGCGATAATCTTGTCGGCCTGCAGGCGCGCCCTTTGCATTAGCTCCTCGGTCTTAGCTTCCAGCTCATCCTTGGCTTTTTGCATTTCAAGCCCCAGCTTGACGCCATCATTGATGGTACGGGCCCGCTTTTCCAGCTGGACGATAATCTTAGGCAGAGCAAATTTCTTGAGCAACAAGAAGACCAGCACAAAGGTGATAATTTGCAGCACCATAGCCTTACCATCAACGCCCAAAGCGCCAATACCGCCCTCGGCGGCAAACAGGTGGCTAGATAGCACTACAAAAGACATAACACCTCTTTAAATTTCTTTAACCCAACGTAAATACAACGACCAAAACATATATAGCGATAGCCTCAACCAAGGCGGCGCTAATCAGCAGAATAGGTAGCACGCGGCTGGCGACTTCTGGGTTGCGCCCCAAAGCTTTCATGACATTGGCGCCGATCAAACCTAAACTGAATGCCGGCATAATGGTGCCGATAGCAATTGTCATACCTTTTACAAAGTTGACATCAGCCATCGGAGAACTGCTGGCTTCTGCAAATAATTGCAACATTTTCTTGTCTCCCTTTTAAATTACTTGAATACTTTTATCACACCTTGGCACTTAATTCGACCCCTCAGGCACCAGTTCTGGCTGGTGTGCGCTTTGGATATCGGCCTGGTCTGATACTTCATCGTGGCTATCATGGCTGGTCACGGCCAGCGATAGGTAAACAATAACAAGGGTAGTGAAAACAAAGGCCTGAATAAAGCCAACAAAGAATTCCATAAAGTAAAAGGGCAGGGTGGCAACCGGCGCAATGTAGCCGGTAATAACTGTTAGAACTATCAGCAAGGCCTCGCCGGCAAATATATTGCCGAATAATCGAAGCGACAGGCTGGCGATACGCGTAAGTTCGCCCAACACTTCTAGAAAGCCAACAAACAGATTAATCGGATTCCAGGGCTGCTTGCTGAAATAATGCTGCACAAAACCTTTGGGTCTGAGTTCGCGCCAGGAGTAGATCAAAACAATAATAATGGAACTTATGGCCAGAGCTAATGTGCCTGTTAAGTCGCTGGTCCAGGGCCGCAGCAATGGTTCGCCGTGGTAAGTAATAGTGCCGACACCAGGCAGAAGGCCGGCCCAGTTGTTAAACAAAATAAAACAGAATAGTGTAGCCAAAAATGGCGCGTAATGTGCCGCTCGCTTACGGTCGTGCATAATGTCGTCGGCCAAATCAGTAATGCCACCGACTAAAACTTCAAAAATACTAACGGCTTTGCCGCCGGCTGTAACCTTGACCTTGCCGGCGATGCGGATAAATGCAATAACCAACGCTAAGCTAACCAACCAGCCCAATATCATCGAGTTGGAAATACCTATGCCGCCGATGTAAAAGATTTTTTCGGCGTGAAGAACAATGTGCGCTTCAGTAGCAAACTGCACTATTTACCGCCAGCCTTTTTAAAGAAATCCGGGTAGGCGATTTTGACCTGCCGGTAGACCAGAATTATGGAAATAGAGATTGCCACGAACAGACCGATGATAATAAATAGCGGATTAGTGCGCAGTCCTAGATCTAACTTATGGCCGATGAATGTCAGAGCCAGAATAGGCACGGCTACACGCCAAGAAGTATCCAGTAATTGCAAAGCAATGGTCCAATCCACCTTATATGGATCCGCCTCCGGAACATGTTTATTCTGCCCAACTCTCTGTGCCATCCGGGCCATATTAACAGATAGAACAGATTAGCTCAAGGGTTATTGCCAGAATTCGGCGGCTTTTTTAAGTTTGTCCGTCATAGTTAGGTGCGGACTGGCGCCACCACAGCTGGCGGGGTCAACCTCGAGATTTTCCTGGTGAGCTTTGTGCGGAATCGTTTCATATTCTTTATTCACCGTTGCCTGGTCCGCCGTGCCGTAGTCAATGAGTAGCACGTCTTCATTACCTATTACGTGATTCGCCACGTTATCAACAAAATGGCCATTTAGAATAAAGCTCAATCTACCGTCTGAGCCATTAGAAAACGTACCGTTGTTGGTTACCAGAACTTTGTCGCCTAATGTGTAGCCAAGATTAGCTAAGAAAGCACCCCATGTTACGGCCCTATCATGCACGTGCACAATACTGTTTTCTTGGTTGTGCATGTGAACGCGTGCTTTGGGATCATTGGACTTATCGGCGGTACAAGCCTGGACTTCTTCAAAGTAACCTGGGCCATTAAATTCATCACGAACACCATTAACGTAGAGGGCAAAATCAGCATGATAGTGCACGGCATCGCTTTTGGCCGTTATTACTCGCACGCCGAATAAAAGCAGCAGCATTGCAATAATGCCGACCACAAAAGCAACTAATAGTCGATGTCTGTTGCGTCGTAACATAACTTTTTTAGTATACTAGAAGCATGGTAACTGTCTATTCCAGTCCAACATGCGCGTTCTGCCACATGGCAACACATTACTTTGAAAGCAAAGGCGTCAAGTATACAGAGAAAGATATCACCCAAGATGCCGATGCGTTTCACCACGTAGTGGATACGGTCGGCCAGGCGGCGACGCCGGTTATTGATGTCGACGGCATAACCATTTTAGGTTTTGACCGGCCTAAAATTGATGAAGCATTACGCGCCAAAAAACTCGTCTAAGACCAAGCCTTTACGCTTGAGCTAGTTTCGGCGCAACAGCGAAGCACGGAATGAGCCGTATGTGTTATACGGAGAATGAGTACTGGAGCGGGTAAGCCGAAAATAACCAAGAAGCCAGCGGTGCGGCTAGTTGACCTGGACGGCAAGCTGGCTGGTGTAATGGCTTGGTGTGAACTTCATCACACCCCTAGAGTAACTCTTGTCAACACCGGTGCTATCTCTGTATAATTATTAGCATGCCTTACGGAGGAAGTAATCGGCCAATAGACCCATCTCGCCACGCCGCTTTTGAGGAGCAGGTACGGGCGCTGAGAGAAGTTCCCATGGAAGAATTAGAAAACAGTTTTTCCCTGGACGATATACTAGCTATTGAGCAGCATCAAAAAGAATCGAGTATCGGCACTTTACGTTCAATGCCGTTGCCAGTTGAAATTATAGACAGCAAAGGGAGCGCCGCCGGACTACTAGCGGCCAACACTACTACTTATGACGAAGAGGGAGAGGATTTACTTTTTGAAGATGCAATACTACGAAAGATAGTCCAAGCTCGAAGCGCCGAGAGCGGCAATACCGATTTAGCAGCCCTGCTTCGCACCCGGCGCTCAGTCGTTACTTTCCTGCTACATCACGTGGATGAATTAATTTCCGATACGCGACAACTCCGCCGTCCCGCCTAGCTTATTGTTATACTTCACTAAGTTATGGCTTTTGAAGATTACAAATCCAAGCCGTCGGTAGTGATTGTCTACACGGGCGAAGGCAAGGGCAAGACTAGTGCCGGCTTGGGTTTGGTTGTGCGTGCATTAGGCAACCGAAATAAAGTCGCCTTTATCCAGTTCATTAAGCATTGGGGCGTCAGCGAACACGTACTATTGCGAGACATTCAACCCTTATTCAAAGATCAGTTATTTTTCTATCGCGGCGGCAAAGGTTTTTATAATGCCGGCGATCTGAGTGAAAAGCAGATAAGCCAGGCCGACCACCAAAAAGCGGCCGCCGAAACATATCAAACCGCTATTGATTGTTCGCAAAACGGCCGTTATGATGTAGTAGTCTGTGATGAGGTGAACAATGCTGTTCACGACGGCTTAATCACCGTGCAACAATTAAAAACTTTAATTCAAAAACGTTCGCCGGGAACCAGTCTTTGTTTGACTGGCCGCGACTTTCCAAATGAATTACTTAAATTCGCGGATATAGTAACAGATATGAAAAAGATCAAACACCATTTCGATGAAAAATTTTTAGCAAATAAAGGCATAGACTTCTAATGGCATTAACCGGTTTTGAAAACTCTCAGGGAGTTGAACATGTAAGCCCAGCCCAACATTTGGTGGAAACACTTGAAAATCCGGTGGAAGTTTTAGGCGCTAAACAAGTAATCAGTTCTCTTTTTTATTCAATCCTGCGCCTTAAAAAAGAAGTTCACGCCAAAATCGCCAATAATCCGCCAGGTTCTGAAGATACTCAAAAGCAACTTCACGAATACCGGCATGATGTTATAGTTCGCAATCAGAGTATTGGCGACGCCGCCCTCAGCAACGGCGGCATAGATGTTATTTATGGCGAAGGGTCAGAGCTAGTTCGGGTTTATGATTGCGGTTATGATCCAGAGGGGAAAAATTTAGTTGGCCACCACGCCGAAACTGGAGAGGTTATAAACTTTGACCCGTCACAAATTTTGGATGACCGTCTCGCCAGCGAATAATGCGTCAAGGTTCGATTATTGTGCTCGTGCTAAGATAAAGTCAGTCCATTAAGGCAAAAAGGGAGGCTAGGCGTATCAGCGAACACCACCCAACATTTGATCTTAGAGAACAACCTAGTCCGGACATATTACCGGTTGCCCACGCCTTGTATGCTGAAAAATTTATTGACGATCCTTACGCACACGCCGCGGCCATAGCTTCGAGCCTTTTCGTAAGTATAGAAGCGATTGAAGCCGGTGATGATTTATGTGTTGATGGCACGCCGGCCGACGAATTATATACAGATGCCTTACTTTCACTACTAGACAGTGAAGCACCACCGGCCTACGGCGCACTACTTGCTAGTATGTCGGCTAATGATCCTGGCCAGCAAGCCGCTTTGCGTCAGGACATACTGATGCTAATTAGGGCACAACAGGACGAATTTGATGTCACCGCCCAGACAATCGCACCGGATCTTCGCAGCAAGCTATATGGCAAACTGGTTTCATTTACCCACCAGTATTGGGATAGCGGTATTAAATTTCCTTATGAAATGGGGAATACAGCGTGGGATGAATTAGAAATATTCGCCATTATTGTACACCGTAGCCTGGACAAAAAATTACCCGGCTGGACAGGCCAGGTACGCAAACGTTTTGAGCAACAGTTAGAACACGATAAACCGGCGTTTTATGACACGGCGGTTTATGAGCCGTCCGGCAGTTAATCGCTGTACAATAACTACATGGCCAAACCGACTCTTTATTTAATGCTGGGATATCCCGGAGCCGGCAAAACAACCGTATCCAAACTTATCCATGAATTAACCGGGGCCGTTCATTTATGGGCCGATCAGGTCCGGCGTGAGCGTTTCGGCGAGCCTAGCTACAGCCGTAGCGAAAACCTGCGCCTATACTCACATTTAAACGAGATGACGGCGGAATTACTAAAAAGCGGCCAAAGCGTTATTTTTGATACTAATTTCAATTTTTACAAAGACCGCCAAAATTTACGCGCTATTGCCTCCAACCATAATGCTAACTGCCATTTAATTTGGGTTCGCACGCCAAAAGAAATCGCGCGCGACAGGGCAGTTGATAATGCGCATAAACATGCTGATACTCGGGTACTGGGCCATATGCCCTCGGATGATTTTGAAAGGATGAGCAGCAACTTGGAAGAACCGCACTCAGACGAAAGCTACATCTTGGTTGACGGCACTAAGGTAACCAAAGAATACATAGCCAAATTGCTACATGAGTCGACGGCGAACTAAATACACGTCTTTAGTTGTTATTTTACTGACGTTGTTTATTACCGTCGGGCAAAGTCGCGGTTGGTTCAAAAGCGCTGCCCAGCAAGCTCAGATCAACCAGCCCGGCTTATACAGAGTGACGCAGTTTGTGGATGGCGATACCATAAAAGTCGACATGAATGGCTCGACAGAAACTCTACGCTTAATTGGTGTTGATACACCAGAAACGCACGACCCGCGCAAGGCCGTCCAGTGTTACGGCCAGGCGGCGGCCGCTTTTACGCGTCAGCTTATCGGTAATCAGTCGGTTCGCTTGGCAGCCGACCCGACGAACACCAACCGTGACCGCTATAACCGGCTTCTACGCTACGTCTACTTACCGGACGGCCGCATGGTAAATGCCGAAATTATTAAACAAGGTTACGGTTTTGCCTACACGGCTTTTCCGTTCGAGAAAGCGGACGAGTTCCGCGGCTATGAACAGCAGGCTAGGCAAAAACAGTTAGGCCTATGGGGTAGTTGCCAACCGTTTATAAATCAATTTGGCGGTGAACAGTCCAATAATGCGCCCTAGTGCATAGGGTTTTTGCGGGCTTGCGGTCTTTTATTTCGGCGAGCGTAACTTAGTGAATGTCGCTTGGTTTGCGGATTATAGGTGCGGCGAAATGGCCGCACAGTTAGGTAGCCGAGCCAGTAAAACCAGGTAGCCAAACGCGGCACAAAGCTGCGAATGCCGTGCTGTTTATAGGTATTAATATACATTCCCATATATATGCTGAAGTTATGCCAATTATCGTCGTAGCGGCGGGCCGATGTAGCAGCCAACAGCGATTTGTCGTAGCGAATCATGCCCTGACGCGAAACATGAATGGCCAAATCTAGATCTTCATGAATTGATCTGTCCTGGCAGACTTGATTTTTAATTTTTAACCAGACGGATCTTCGCAGCGCCGAATTAGATCCGAAAAGGAATGGTACGTGCGGCGCGCCGCGGTATAAATATTTTCTAATCTGATGGTCAATCCAATAATTGCCAGCTGGAGCCGGCATGTCGTAGTAGCCAACCGGACCAGTAACGCCCGCATAATCTTTGTTTGCTAGTAAAAGTTGCACCGTTTCTACCCAAGCTGGCGGCAATATAGTATCAGCATCGATTCGGCCCAAAATATCTGATTTGGCGGCATTAAATCCACGATTGCGGGCAAAGACCACGCCTTGCTCGGACTCCGTAAGTAAAGTGACGAAAGGATAACTGCTGGCAATTACGGCCGTCTTATCAGTCGAATTATTGTCAATCACAATAACTTCATCCGGTTTAACCGTTTGCGCTGCCACCGAATCCAGGCAAGCGACAAGATGGTGCTCTTCGTTGTAAGCCGGTATAATGATGCTAAGCTTAAGCTGTTTTCCCATGCCTAAAGTGATAGTAGCAAATGACCAAACATAAATCTTCAGTCAAAGTTCACGCCAGGCGGGCGGCCCATCATGTGCGCCATCCGCTGCACTGGTGGAAAGACCGCCATTTCTGGCATAAAGTCATCGCCGGACTGCTGGCTATAATGATGCTAAGCGTCGGCGGCATGTGGTCAATTGGCCAATGGTACATTCATAAACACCAGAACGAGCCATTACGACTTGGCGCAACCTTTATTCCCAGCTATGCCCGTTATTTTGACCTCGATCCGCAGTCCACTATGCGGGCAATGTTTACCGATCTAGGTGTCAAAGATGTCCGTTTAGTCAGCTATTGGGAAGATATCGAACCAATTCAGGGGCACTATGATTTCAGCGATCTTGATTGGCAGTTCCAGATGGCAAACCAATACGGTGCCAAAGTCAGTTTAGCGATTGGCCTGCGCCAGCCGCGCTGGCCTGAATGCCATATGCCCGGCTGGGCCGCAAGGCTAAGCGAACCGGAGTGGTACCCACCGCTTAAAAATTTCATGACGGCTGTAATTGAGCGCTACAAAACCAACCCGGCGCTGGATAGTTACCAGCTCGAGAATGAATTTTTCTTAAAAGTCTTCGGCATATGCACTAACTTTGACCGTAGCCGGCTTGTCGATGAATTTAATACCGTAAAACAGCTAGATCCCAATCACAAGCTAATAGTCAGTATGAGCAATAACGCTATCGGCACTCCGATTGGCCAGCCGACTCCTGATGAGTGGGCAATTTCGGTTTACAAACGGGTATGGGACAAAACCTTAACCAAGCGTTATTTTGAATATCCGATTCCTGCCTGGTATTACGCTTTCAGGGCCGGCTGGACCGAAATTACCCGGCACCACAATTCCTTTATACATGAACTTCAGGCTGAAGCCTGGGCGCCGAACGATCTGGGACTTAAGGATACTTCGCTGGCCGAGCAGAACAAATCGCTCGATGCTCAGCGCCTAAAGGACCGTTTTGCTTATGGTGAAGCTACCGGTATGCGCAAGGTGGATCTGTGGGGCGTTGAATGGTGGTACTGGCGCAAGGTACATTTTGGCGATGATAGCCTGTGGAAAGTTGCCAAGGACGAATACGCCAAGGCCAATCAGGCTAAGTTTAATTAAACAGGATGGCTGAGAGCTTCGAAGATAATTGCCGCTTGTAGATGTATATCGTTTGCCAGCGCGTGCCTTTGGCCCACCATTCGCATAGAGTAAATCTGGCCAGACCGGTATTCACTCATTTGTCTGATTGACTCTCTCAACAATTTATCCTTAGCCATTTCGCTTTCTGAACCCCAGGCAACAGTTAATTGCATTTCAGGGTGCTCAAGGAAGGCATCAGATGTTGAATTTGCAAAATCTGGCCGAGTAAGTGCTCTAGCTATAGCTATGTTTGAAAGGCTGAATATTGAGCGATTAAACTGCGCTGGTGTTACAGAATCATGCCGGGCATCTTTAAAGGTGGGTAATTCAACAGCGTCCACATAGCCTTTGAGGGGCTTACCGGTACGAATAAAGTCATATCCAAGCTTTAGCAATAGGCGTTTGCCGACTACTGGCTCCAACAGCACCAAATCGCTTACTGAATATTCGGCTGCCGCCGCGGCTGACTGTGCCCGTTTTGCGCCGTAGGAATAGCCAACTTCCTGAACCTTATCTATATCCTGTTCTTCAACGTATTTTATAAGCGGCGTTACAACCGGTGTTAAATTACCTTTAGCGACGGCTTTGCGTTGCGGTCGATTAAGCTGCGCGCCTTTGTAGGGCCCGGCGCTAGGGTTTCCAGTCGCGATAATTCGCTTATTAGGATGTAATCCGGCGATAGTACTTATTTGATACAGCTGGTTTGCGTCTAGCGGATTTGCCATTGGCAAGTGGTAAATAAGTGCCTCGGCGGGATCGTGTTCGTCAGGACGGATATCTATGCATTCAACCGGGTGATAGCCGTCAAACTGCAGCTTTACGGTGTCCGTGGCACCGGCAGCCGCTAAAAAGTCACTGTAATTTTCGTAGCGGCTCTGGCGTTCGGCAAACTCGGAAACTGCCGCAATGGTAGATTCGGCAAAGGGATAGTAACCGGCAAGTCGTTCAGCAGTTGTCATCATGTATATTGTACCATGTTGCCGACTATTTGTCTATACTAATCACTTGGGGTACAATATCGCTTATGGCGAAGCGTAAAAAGAATTCAGCGGCCATTGTTAACCGACGTGCGCGCCATGATTATGCGCTCGGCGATTCTTTAGTGGTGGGTATTGAACTGACCGGTCCTGAAACCAAAGCGCTGCGCCTCAAACACGGGCAATTGCAGGGAGCTTATGTAACCGTAAAAGACAATGAGCTCTGGCTGGTCAATGCCGCCATTATGGGCGGCACTAATTTGCCGATAAGCGACAGCGAACAGACACGTACACGTAAGCTACTGGCAAAACGACGCGAAATAGACGATTTAATAGCCGCTAAGCAGCAGGGCAACACGATTGTGCCCCTTGAACTGCTAACATCCTCACGCTTTATAAAACTACGAATTGCGGTTGGGCGCGGCAAGAAACTCTACGATAAGCGTCATACACTGAAGAAGCGCGACCAACAAAGACAGATTGACAGAACAAAGTTTTAAAACTGGCTCCGGAGGCCGGACAGCGCACTTCTGCGCTCGTCCTCGCTGCAAGCACCTGCGGGCGAACTTGAAGACCGAACCGGCAACTAGCATCCTGCCGCTGGCAGTCTGCGTTGCCTCTCGATCCGGCGCTCAAAAGAAATGAGTCTGTCGGCAACCGTATGGGTTGCAGCCAGACTCATGGCTCCGGAGGCCGGACTCGAACCGGCAACCATTCGATTAACAGTCGAACGCTCTACCATTGAGCTACTCCGGAATACAATGCTGGATTATATAGTTCTCTCTGATAGGAAACAAGTTTTAGCAGGCGATTATCGGTTCTGTGCCATAATTATTAGTAGAGGGAGATAACAATGGCCAAACTAATTTTTGTAAATTTACCGGTAACTGATCTAGCTAGAGCAACAGCATTTTATGAGGCTTTGGGCTTTTTAAAACAGCCTGACTTTTCAGACGAAAATGCCACTGGGCTAAAATGGTCAGAAGAAATCTTTGTAATGCTGCTGAAGCAAGACTTTTATAAAAAATTTATTAAAGATAAGGAAATTATTGACGCCACCTCAACAAGCGGAGTCTTAATAGCCTTTACGCTTGAATCAAAAGAAGAGGTTCAAAAGTTTGCCGATACGGCTAAGCAGAACGGCGGGGACTATTACAAAGTCGATATGGGCGTACCTGAAGACATGATGTTTGGCTACGAGGTAACAGACCCTGACGGAAATGGCCTCGAACCGGTATGGATGAATCCGGACTTTAAGCCACACGATTAGTTTAAGACAATTAACAATAGCGCTAAGCGCGATTAATTACATGTTTAGTTGACGTTTATACGTAATTGTAGTATAGTTTTATTTAATATGAGTAACATGTTTGGCGAGGAACCCCTTATTAGTTACGATGAATCTTTTCATAAAAGTTACCCTCTTAAAGATATAAAAAACCACTTACTTAACACTGAATACGATCCTTACAAGACCGACGAACGTTTAACCCGAGAACGCCCAATCGAAAGCGAGAGGCGGGAATTGGGCCGTTTTGGTAAGCCTATTATTAAGGGTAGTGGTTTTGACATTACAACTTTCTTACAGCCGCCGGTTAAGCTCATTGCAGTGGAGGCGCCTTCAGAGAGTGATTTGACAGATGAAGACAAGCAAACAGCTGCAGACATAGTTAATCGCATCGGCGAAGTACCTGTTTCTCAGGATTATATACGTCTAACATCAGCCGAGGCGACGGTTAGGTTCGCAGGTTCGCTGGGACCACTTGATCTTACAAATGGCGCTTGGCTAAGCCCCGGCGAACTGCCTGGAGAATCTCTCGACGTCTTTATGAAGGGGGCGCCGATTGTTCCGAACAAAGAAATGCTTGTGTATGAAGAAGCCGGTGCCAGAGTTCACGCAACGGCAGAGGCTGCGATTGCGAGCGCATTAGAGTATCTAAGCCAAAGACCTGCCGGCCCGAGTTATGCGCGCTAGCTAAAAATAGGCAGTTTGTTTTTTGAATTTAATATAAGAATCGTCGAGTCTTGTTAGAATATGCATATGGCCTCAACTATTGCCGAAGGCGTTGTTCATAAATTGCCAGCCGATTTACACCAAGCACTACTTGCAGACGATTCCGCGCTGGAAAGATGGGAAGATCTAACACCGCTGGCACGTAACGAGTGGATTTGCTGGACAATTAATGTTAAACAAGAAGCCACCCGTCAAAAACACGTCGACCGGGTTATAACTGAACTAAAAGAAGGTGTTCGGCGACCATGTTGCTGGATCGGTTGCATCCACCGCACCGATAAGAAAATAAGCCCGTCAGTAAAGGCGATACTTGAAAAGTCGCGGCCTAACTAAATTGCTATAATAAACTCATGCAAAAGATCGCTACTCGAGTATTTATTGGCGCTTCAATCATGTTCGGCTTCTTTGGCATTCTAATGGTGCTGACGTCAAATTTCGACGGAGACTCGCATCCGTCTGACTTAAATCAGGTAATCCAGAAATGCTTTATGATAAGCATATTCATAATTTTGCCTGCTTTCGCCTTAAGCGTCGCCAGTAAATACCTGAACGGCAAATCTTAGTTTAGCTTCCAGCTGTAGGCCGTTTATCAAAATACTACTTACGTATTTAATTCCTTTCGTGAACCATATCTGCTAGGATGGGACCAAAGGGGAACCATGTGGAGACGGCGCCGCAGCGATCTTAAAAAATTACCGCGCGATAAGCTGCTACCTAAAGTTACGGTAGCTTTTTTTGATCGGCCGTTATTAACCGGCTTTATATGGCTCACATTGATCGTTTTCGGCCTGCTTAGTTACACAACTTTTCTAAAGAGGGAAGGATTTCCAAGCGTCAACATACCTCTAGCAATTGTATCGGGCACGTACTTCGTAAACGACACAGCTAAAGTTGACGAGACGGTCGCCAAGCCGTTATCTGAATTTGCTTTAAAAGAATCGACTGTCAAATCAGTTCAAACCAGTAGCGCCAGTAACTTTTTTACAGCTCAAATCCAATATAAAGAGGGTACGGACGCCAAAACTGCCGCGGCAGCACTAGAGAAAAAAGTAGCTGACTCGCACATTTTACCGGCCGCGGCTTCGTTGCAATACAATGTACCGAATTTTGGAGCGACCGGCGGGGATATAGAAAAGTTTGATGTCGCCGTATCCTTTTTTGACCAAAGTAATAATTCCGATACGGCAGCCATAACTAAGAAAGCCCAAGCCGCAACAGACTGGCTTAATAGCAAGAAGATACCGCTCGTAAAAACGGTTTTCCTTAAAAACCCATTCCAGCAAGTAACTAACCCGGCCACCGGACAAGCCGTTACTGTGCAGCAGAATTTTGACCGTTATGGGAGCCGCGAAAGCGGCCAGACACAGTTTTATGGTTCAGTGTTGATTGGTGTGACTGCTAACGACGGCGCTGATGTCATAAAACTCGACAAAGAAGTTCGTAGCGCTATTAGCGAGCTTAATCAGCAGCCACAGTTCCAGGGATACGAAGGACAGGTCAGCGCTAGTTTTGCACCATCTATTAAAGATAATCTAAGCGAGCTGCAAAGAGTACTATTGGAGGGGCTGGTGGCAGTACTGGTAGTCGGTTCTATCGTAATCGCTCTGCGCGCGTCGCTTATAACAGTCGTATCGATGGTGACCGTGCTTCTAACTACTTTGGGGCTGTTATATTTAATCGGCTATACCCTAAATGTAATAACGCTCTTTGCGCTCATCCTGGGATTAGCGCTGATTGTCGACGATACAATCATAATGGTTGAATCAATAGACTCGGCCAGGGCCCACCTTAAGGACCGGCGTAAGGTCATTTTGGAAGCCACTCGTAAAATAAGCCGGGCTATGGTAGCAGCCACTCTTACTGCCTGTTTATGTTTTGCGCCGCTACTCTTCGTTGGCGGAATATTGGGAGACTTTATTAAAGCAATACCAATAACTATCATTGCGGCGTTGCTTATCAGTCTATTTGTAGCTTTAATTTTCATTCCGTTTTTCAGCCGCTTCGTCTTGCTTGGTAAAAAACAGCTGGGCAAACAAGCTGTAAAAGAAGTCGCCGCCGGCTTTGAGGCCAGACTGGCCGCTTTCATCGCTAAACCAATGCTTTGGGCGCGCGGTTCGCGGCGCCGGCTGCTGGGCGTAATAGTTACGGCTATGATAATTGGCTTCGGTTTCTTTGCGGCCGGCATTTTTATAGCTAAAGACGTAATATTTAACATCTTTCCGCCGACCAAAGACACTAACGGCGTTGCATTGAATTTAAGCTTCCCGCCAGGCACACAGATAGAACAGGCTGAAGCAATCGCCGAGCAGGCCGATAAATTAACGGCGGAAGTAATTGGTGAGAATTTTGTGCAATCGTCTTATTACAACAGCGGCAGCGCCCAGGGCGGCTCAATGCAAGTAGAAATTATTCCGTACGCCAAGCGGGCAGTAACATCACCGGAGTTAGTAAAGCAACTGCAGGATAAATTTAATAAGGACTTTACGGCAGCTAAAGTTTCGGTCGGCCAGGTCGATCTAGGACCGCCGTCGGCCGCCTTTACAGTCCAGATAGCAGCCGATAACCGTGAGGCCGCCTTCAAGGCCGGTAATGATATGGCCGCCTATTTAAGCAGCGTCGAGTTGAAGCGGCCCAGCGGCAAAGTCGCCCATATGCATAATGTTAATGTTTCCAGCCGAGACCAATACATACGCACCGACAATAATCCGATTATTACTGTCATAGGCGATTTTGATGGTACCGACACAACCACGCTCGTAACCCTGGCCCAAGACGCCGTAAAAAAGGAATTCGACGCCCAAAAGCTTGCAAGCTATGGTCTGCCGGCTGATGCCGTCAGCTTTAACATAGGGCAGGAGTCAGATAACCAGGATTCATTTAAAACGCTAGCGTTGGCTTTCCCGATCCTGTTAGTCGTAATCTTTATTTTGCTAGCCATTCAATTCCGCTCTTTCTTGCAGCCACTACTTATATTTATGGCAATTCCATTCAGCATATTCGGTGTCATGCTGGGGCTGCGCATTACCAATAACGCCATTAGCTTCTTTGCAATGCTGGGCTTCTTTGCACTTGTAGGATTGAGCATTAAAAACACGATACTTCTAACCGATTATGCCAACCAGGCCAGACGTGACGGGGCAGCGCCCATAGATGCTGCGGTCGAAGCTCTTGAACAGAGATTTAGACCATTATTCGCTACTAGTATGACAGCGGTTGTTTCGTTAATACCTTTAGCGCTGGCTAGCCCGTTCTGGGAAGGCCTCGCGGTTGTCCTAATATTTGGGTTGCTTTCTAGCACTTTCCTGGTTATCACGGTCTTTCCATATTATTACCTAGGTGCTGAATATACTCGCCTAAAAGTATCGGCAAAGTCGTTCTTTATGTGGCTATTGCCAACGCTATTCGTGGCAGTGGCGGCCGGCAAATTATTTAGCCCGGCAATTGGCGCTCTAGTATTCCCAATCAGCCTTTTACTACTTGTAGCGCGCAGCTTTTACGCCAAGCGCTTAGCCTAAGCGCCAGCCCATCAACTGCGAGTGGGTAGAAAAGCTAGTTTTTTGACGCCTTGGGTTTTATATTGCAATATTTCTCGCTGTGACGGCTGACCCTATAGCGTTTAATGGTGGGTAATTAATCGTGGAGGGTGCCAATGACCAGACTACTTATAATAATCTTTTGCAGTATGCTTATCATCGCCAGTCTGATAAGTCTTAGTGTCCACGACGCTGAAATAGCCTATATTATCGGGCTCAGCCGTTTCTGGATAATCGGCCGGCTAGCGCTGGAGTTCTTTTTATTAGCTTATTATCTCTTTTATCCACTACGCCAGCGCGGAGTCGCACTTGGCATGCGGGCCGCTGGAATAGGACTAATTTACATGGGGCTGTCGAGCCTATTGTGGGGCAGCCGCGCTTCCGGAACATTTGTACCGATTACCGACATTGTGCTGGCTCTGGAAGGCGGAATTGTGGCGGTTCTGGCAAGTATTGAACTACCATTAAGTGACCGCGCCGCGCTGGATTTGACGTCGCTGAAGCTAACAGCTGTAAACGCAATGCGCAGCCCGCGCAAGTCTAAGCTTGGGACTGCCCAACAATAATAGGTCCAATAGTGGCAATAACGTAGATTAGACAGCTTAAGCGAGATTTCTAACAGCCACAGGCCTAGCGTTTTATATAATTAGCGGGTTCATAAAAAAGGAGAAAAAATGCCAAAAAAAAGTGAAGACGTTACCCTGGATGACTTATTTAAGCAGGCTCGACGGCCGCAAAATACTAAGCAGGACGAAGACGTAACAGCTAGCGAAAATTAGGTAGATAGTAGAAGTAGTAATTAATAAGCCCGTGCAAACGGGCTTTTTTTATATTTTGAAGCGAAATATCTCGTAGAGGTTCAAGCATTAAAACAGTACGCTACTAGGGTATAAAAAAAGGAGGGTAATATGGGATTAATTTTATGGATCATTTTTGGAGCGTTGGTAGGTTGGATAGCTTCACTAATTATGCGTACCGATGCAGAGCAGGGAGCCGTAGCTAACATTATTGTTGGGATCGTTGGCGCCTTAATTGGCGGCGGCATATCCCGTTTGCTGGGCGGCAGTGGGATTACTGGATTCAATTTTATGAGTCTGCTGCTAGCTATAGTTGGCGCCGTTGTTCTACTGTTCTTCGTACGCATGCTCAGTGGCGGACGCGACCGCACAACTACAATTTCCTAGACTAACACCACACTATAAACAAGGAGTACCATGGCAAAAAAAATCGGGAGGGCTAATTTCAAGACGCGTCAGTTTATTGACCATGACGGTTTCCGTTGGTGGCTTGAAGAAGACCGAGAACACATAGCCCGCTTCGTCCACCAACGCTACTAAGAAAATGAACTAAGCGAGCCTATAGGACAAAAGTGACTATAAGCGAAGCGCAACCCGAGAAAGGCCCGGATCGCCTGGACTTTCCCGGCGTGTAGCGGTCACTTTTTCCTATAGGCGAGCGCCTACTCGTAACGGAGGGCCTCAATCGGATCTTTGCGGGCGGCCTGAAGAGCCGGCATAACACCAAATAACATACCGATGCTAACGGCCACCGCTACCGACAATAATACAGCCCATGAAGTAATTACGGGCTGTAAGCTAGTTGTCAGACGAAGTAGTATGTTGATTATAAAAGCCAATGTAGTGCCAAGAACAGCGCCTGTTAGGCTTATTACTGCCGCCTCGACCATAAACTGTGAACGTATTTGACGATTGGTGGCGCCCACCGCCTTGCGAATGCCGATTTCGCGCGTTCTTTCAGCTACTGCCAGCCACATAATATTCATGATGCCAACGCCTCCGAGAGTTAGCGACACCACTGCTATGCCAACAATAACTTTTGTAACTATATCCAAAAGAGCGTTTGTCGGCGCGCTAATTTCACTTTGTTTCAATATTGTGAAATCTTCTTGTCCGCCGTGAGCTCCGGTGAGATTAACCGTTAGACGCGAAACAGTAGCGTCTAGCTCCTGGCTTGTGGACGGCCTGGCCAATATATACGTAATGGGTACGGTTGAAAGTATCTGCTTGGCCGTTGTATATGGAAGATAAACAACTTTATTCAAATCGGTGGTAGGCAACAGCGGATTGGGTGGCAGCTCTTCGAACACGCCGCGTACTAAAAAATTCTGGCCGCGCAGTCGAAATGACTGGCCAATCGGCGCAGCATCCCCGAAAATGGTTTCGGCTACTTTTTTTCCAAGTACGGCGACATTTTTTGATTCATCATCGCCGCTCCAAAAACTACCGTAGGCTAGTTTCTGGTTTAATACGCTCGTCCAGGCGTTATTGGTCGCAATCATAGGTACAGACGATTGATGGCCGTCTAAATCAATTGTTCCGGGTAATAAACTTAACGGTGCGCTGGATGGAACGCCGGCCGTATTTTGGACGACGCCAAGATCGCTATCGCTTAGCGACCCGCCACTCAAGGCCAGCGATAAATCAACATTAGTAATTTTACCGCCGTTGCCGCGTTTAACTAGCCGCCCGGGCCTAATTGTAATTATGTCGCCGCTAAAACTGCCGTTGTGACGGTTTATCTGTTGCTTGAGACCTTCACCTAAACTCACCGTTATAATGACGGCGGCAACACCGATAATAATACCCAGCATGGTTAAAAAGCTCCGCCAGCGAGCGCTTCTGAGAGAAGATAAAGCCATTTTGAGATTATCATTCAGCAGCATTTTTACTCCTGATATTATGCTTGGTGCGCTTACGGCGGACAGTCTTGCGCTTGGTCGCTTTGCGGCGCTGGTTTATGCCTCTAGGTATAGCTTTCATAAGCTCGGATACGCCAGCCAAATCATCCTCTTCGGTCTTTTTATGCAAGTTAAATATCAATCGGCGGGCGCGGCGCGGTACTTCGCCAATGGCAGTTTGTTCGTCATGAACAATACTGCCATCGTGCATATAGACTACGCGGTTGGCATAGCGTGTTAATTCAGGATTGTGCGTCACCATTAAAATAGTGTTACCGGTTTTATGTATGTCGCTTAAAAGCTCCATGACCAGCAAGCTAGAGGCACTATCCAAATTGCCGGTTGGCTCATCGGCAATGATAATACGCGGCGTATTGATAAGAGCCCTGGCAATCGCTACGCGCTGAGCCTGGCCGCCACTGAGCTGTCTTGGCATAAAATATTCACGGTCCTGCAAACCGACTTCTTCTAACAAATTGCTGGCCAATTTTAGGCGCCGGCTGGGCGCAACACTTTTGTAGGCAAGTGGCAGAGCAACATTTTCCAGCACGTTCAAACGGGGGATTAGGCTGGCGTACTGAAAGACAAAACCAATTTGGTCGCGCCGGGCTTTGGCGCGGCGATTTGTACGCAAGCGTGAAACCGATTTACCGTCGAGTTTGTAGTTACCGTGCGTGGGCCGGTCCAGAAGGCCGATTATATTCATGAGTGTGGTCTTGCCGGAACCGCTTGGTCCCATAATAGCCACAAATTCTCCTTTGTTAATAGTAAGATTAACTTCGTCGAGAGCCACTGTAGTGGCATCGCCGAAGCCGTACAGCTTACTGACGTCTTGAATATCGATAACCGGCATGTGCCACCTAGTTTACCCTTGGATTTGCAAAGTCCGCAACCTAATAATGTAGTAATAAATGATAAATAGACGAGATGATAAACTATAACCGTTGCGGAGGGGTCGCCTAGTGGCCTATGGCGCTCGCTTGGAAAGCGGGTTGGGGCGCAAGTCCCTCGAGGGTTCGAATCCCTCTCCCTCCGCCATTTTGCCAAATATTATATTGACCCATAAAAACGCGTCACACGGCGCGTTTTTATTTAATATGAGTGCCAACCGGATTGCCGTTAACTACTTTCAGTAAATTGCCGGGCTTCATTATGTCAAAAATAGTTACAGGCATGCCTTGCTCCATAGCTAGGCCAAGTGCCGCCTTATCCATTACTTTAATGGCTGCATTTTCGACCGCTTGCTGATAGTCTAGACTGTCAAATTTATTTGCGTTCTTGTGCACGGCCGGATCTTTATCATAAACGCCGTCAAACTTAGTGGCTTTTAGCATGACTTCACAATGTAGTTCCAAGGCCAGATTGACTGCGGCCGTATCGTGCGTGAAGTAGGGTCGCCCTATACCACCGGCAATTATAACGACTCTATTCCGTTGCAAATGTTTCTCGGCCCGCCTAAAAGAATAGGCCTCGGCCATTTGGTCAGCAAATATATTGCTTAGACAGCGGGTTGAAATACCGTGATGTTCAAATATATCAGTCATTGCCATAGAATTAATTAGACCGCTGAGCATTCCCATATGGTCGCCGGTAACTCGTTTAATACCTTCACCGGCAATTTCAGCGCCGCGCACCATGTTACCGCCGCCGACAACCAGAGCTATCTGACAGCCGCTGGTCTGAGCTTTTTTAATTTCGTGCGCCAGATAGCTGGCGACATCAGGGTCTATGCCGACTTCGAATTTTCCAGCTAATTGTTCACCTGATAGTTTCAACAGTACACGCTTGTATTCAGCCATTGTCTGCTAGTCTACCAGAGACAACGGTCTCTTGTATACTTAGAGAGATGAAGATTTATAGTTGGAACGTTAATGGTATCCGCGCCGTCTGGAATAAAGGCGCTTTCCAAAAGTTTCTAGCTGAGGAAAAACCTGACATCATTGGACTGCAAGAGACAAAAGCCCAGCCCGAGCAATCAGAAGTGGAGGCGCCGGGATATGAGGAATTCTGGCACTCGGCAGTTAAAAAGGGCTATAGCGGCGTAGCGATTTTCAGCAAACTAAAACCGTTACAGGTTATAAACGGTTTGCCGGAAGACATTGTTAAACATTTCAAGGTTACCGGTGATATCTACGGCAACCCGAATGAAGAGGGTAGGGTTATTGCCGCAGAATACGATAAGTTTTATGTGGTTACGGTTTATACGCCAAACGCCAAGGACGACCTCAGCCGCGTGCCGCTGCGCCACAAACATTGGGACCCAGCCTTTTTGGCTTATTGCCAACGATTAGAAAAGAAAAAGCCCGTTATATTTATGGGTGATCTAAATGTCGCCCACACGCCGGACGATCTGGCCAACGATAAAGCAAACGTCGGCAAAAAAGGTTTTACCGATGAAGAGCGCGAGGGTTTCCAGAACTTCATTGATGCCGGTTTTGTCGACACGCTTAGAATTTTCAAGCAGGGAAAGGGTTATTACACCTGGTGGAGTTATTTCGCCAACGCCAGGGCCCGTAATGTCGGTTGGCGGATTGACTACATTTTAATTTCCAAAAGCTTAAAGTCTAAGGTTAAAAGCGCCGCTATTCATCCGGCAGTTATGGGTTCCGACCATTGCCCCATAAGTATTGATCTGAGCCTGTGATGCTACGCAATACCATAGTTTTTCCAGTCAATGGCAATCGAGTGTTATTGGGAATGAAAAAGCGCGGTTTTGGGGTGGGTTGGTGGAATGGTTTTGGCGGAAAACTCAAAGCCGACGAAACTTTTGAAGAAGCCGCTAGGCGCGAGACAACTGAAGAAGCCGGTATAGATATTACAGAGCTAAGGCTGGTGGCACGTCTACTTTTCCATTTAAAAGAACAGCCCGACATCCTGGCGCACGCATACGTTAGCGAAAAATTCATAGGCCTGCCCGCCGAAAGCGAGGAAATGCGGCCTAAGTGGTTTCCTTTAAAAGAGTTACCGTTTAATAGTATGTGGCCTGGCGATAGTTTTTGGATACCGGAAGCCTTAATGCTGAAAAAAGGTGATGCACCCTTAGTTCGCGAACTTTACTTCGGGCCGAACAATACATTTAGAAAAATACAGAATTTAAAAGTTGAGCAATTAAATTTGAAAACAAGTTTGAACAACTCTTAATTATAAAGAAAAATACAGTTCCAGCTCACCAGTCGACTCGCATAAAAAGACAAGCATTAATCTTGATTAATCACTGATTACTGGCAACCACGACTCACGATTATCAGCTACTACCCTAACCAATTCTTCATAATTTACAATGCCATGCATAACAACATCCAGATAAGTTGCCTTGAGTTGATTTAAAAATGCTGGCGACGGACGGTATGGATCATACTCATCAACGCCACGCTTTTGACGCATTGCTTCTATAATGACCTGAAGATTTGATGCTTCAAACGGTTTAGCCAAAACTTCATCCATATCTATTTTGCCGCCGCGCAGGGCAGCCACCAAAATAGAGCCAACATGATAGGCTTCCAGTTCGCCGCGCAAGCAAATCATATCGATTGATTTTTGAGACCTATACAGATGCACCGGCTCAGCCTCAATCTGTTTAACGTGCGTCAGTTCATGCGCTAGTGCATCAGCTGTCATAAATTTATCACTAGGCTTCATCGATAAAATCAACAGTGGTCGCTTTTTAATTAGTAAAATCCCTGGACTCGGGAGTTCCGCAAAATGCTCCTCTGCCATACGACCGGCATCATATATTTGTGCCGAGGTTCCGGTCATAGCAAAGGTATAAGGCGAAAGCTTTATCGTTGGTCGCTGATTCAGGCGCACATTATTTAGCAGATTTCCATACGCTGTTGATGCTGATTCAAACGGCTCCCATTTGTCAAAAAGCTTCAATGTGGCACGCTGCTGTAACGTTGTTTGTTGCTCAAACGCATTATCAAAATAAAGCTCTTCGTCGGGATGCATGGCTACAATGGGCAAACACGACGGGTCACTGTTTGCGGGTAGCACAACCTCACCATTAATTATATTTGCCACGACTGACGAAGCTAGCCTGTCAACAAAGCCGGTGGCAAGCCGACCAATATAACGCTGCACATAAGGATCATTCAAAGTAAGAGCGGCTTGTTCAACGCTGCGGTCAATAAACCGATGGCGTTCCTGCTGCTCCAGAGGTGTAAAATACATGGTATTACTCTATAACTAATTGAGCGAAAAGCAAGCAAAGGCAGGAGTGTTCTTATAAACTGGCGTAAACAAGATACCGATAAGCCGCTATTTCCCGAACTTCTATGGAGCCGGCCGGAGAATAAGCGACAGGCGGGCAAGCTGCTAATAGTCGGTGGTAACCTATACGGCTTCGCAGCACCGGCTGAGGCATATCGGTCGTCTGTCAAATCCGGCGTGGGCACCGCAAAAGTGTTGCTGCCGGACGCACTCAAAAAAGTTGTCGGCTCAATAATAGAAAATGGCGAGTACGCGCCAAGCACACCTAGCGGCAGCTTTAGCCAGCAAGCTCTGGCCGAAATTACCGACCTATCAGCCTGGGCCGACGCCGTTTTGTTAGCCGGCGATTTCGGACGTAATTCCGAAACGGCTATTTTGTTGGAAAAATTTTTGGGTAAAAGCTCACAGCAAATTATTGTTACCAAAGATAGTGTAGATTATTTCAGTAATTTGGCTGCCCAGCTATTCAACCGGACCAGCACAACCGTTGTTTTAACAATGGCCCAGTTGCAGAGATTAGTAAAAAACATCGGCTATCCGAAGGTAGTGACGTTTGGCATGGACCTGCTTAGCTTAGTTAGTCTATTGCAAGAATTCACAACCCAATACGGGGCGAATATAGTCGTCAAGCACCTAGATAATATATTCGTGTCCACAAGTGGCAAGGTAACTACTACAAAGCTGCCCGATAAAATGCCTATCTGGCGCGTCAAAACTGCCGCTACCTGCGCCGTTTGGTGGCTTCAGAACCCCGACCAAACACTTGAAGCGCTAACTAGTGGAATATACGACTTAATCAGCGTGTAGAAGTCGTTCGTATACTGACCGGAGAGCTTCCTGCTGTTCCGGGGCCAGACCCTCCGCCAGGCGCGGAACATCAGTCAGGTCAATGACCATATGTCCCGCTGCTTGGTAAAAGGTTTCGCGGTCTTCGGCTATTTCTTTCCAAATCTTATCA
>CAYUOI010000004.1:0-21096 GCA_964446365.1 uncultured Candidatus Saccharibacteria bacterium
CGCCTTATTTAACGTTTTTCAAAGCCGGATCAAGCAAAGATTTGGCGAGAAAAATGGTTGAGCGGCTGGGGAAAGACATGCCGGCGCTGTCAAACGGACAATTGGAGGAAATCAGCCAAAAGAATAGTAGGCTACTTTCTGAAACTTTAGATACACTTATTGTAACGACTTTAAAGCAAAGGAGTGCGCATTAGCATGGGATCATTAGACCGCTATCTGAATTACTATGGTACTTCGCTAACTGCGGAAGCCACACTTAGCCCCGAGGAATGCCGGGTCGTTCCATGGTTTCGCACAGGCGGCGATAAAAAGTTCCGATACAGCTATAAACTTTCGAAGTCATCAATAGCTTATGACATGGGTGGCTATGAAGGCGAGTGGGCAGAAAAGATTTATAAAAAATATGGCTGCCAAGTCGAGGTGTTTGAGCCGGTCGAAAGGTTTGTTAAAATCCTAGATGCAAAATTTAAAAATAATCCGGCCATACACGTTCATCCGGTGGGCTTGGCTGGCAGTAATAGAACAGAAAAAATAAATCTGGAGATGGCTTCTTCTTCAACGTTTAAAAAAGGCAAAAAGACTGAAGCGATTAAGCTAGTCAAGGCCAGCGAGTTTATACCAAAAGATCAGAAAATAGCCCTTATGAAAATCAATATCGAAGGGGGTGAATACGATCTACTTGATAATCTCATTAAGACAGGACTAATCAAGAATATCGACAATCTCCAGATACAATTCCATGTCTTTGTGCCTAACGCCCGCAAGCAACGTCAAAAACTGCAAGCCCAGCTAGCCAAGACCCACCAACTAACCTACAACTATCCATTTATTTGGGAAAACTGGAGTCGCAAATGACAACTCCGCTTATCTCGGTAGTAATGCCGGTTTATAACGGCCAGGAATATCTAAATATTGCCATAGATAGTTTACTTTTACAAAGTTACAAAAATTTCGAACTTATCTTAGTTGATGACGGATCAACCGATCATAGTGCTAACCTGATTAACCAATACAACGACAAACGGCTGCGCTATATCTATCAAAAGAATCAGGGTTTGGCGGCCGCCCTTAACCACGGCTTTAATGAGGCGCGCGGAAGATATATCGCCAGAATGGACTGCGATGATATTTCATACCAGAAACGCCTAGAGCACCAAGTCGCTTTTCTCGAAAAAAATAAGAAGGTTGCTCTGGTTGGTGCCGGCTACGATTTAATTGATCAGGATGGCCGTATTATAGACCGCTCGGTGCATCTGGTGCGCAACCAGGATTTGCAACTGGAAATGCTGGTCCGTAATCCATTTGGTCATGGCACAATTATGTTGAGGCGTCAGGCTCTGGCTAAAACCGGCCTGTACGATACTTCCCAGCCGGTTGAGGATTACGACCTATGGCACCGCATAGCCCAAAAATACTCAGTCGCAAATCTTCCAGAGCAACTGTACGGCTGGCGCGTTAATCCATCTGGCATTTCTCACGGAAACATGTCTTTACGACGCAAGCAGATTAAAAAGCTCGTTGATAAAATATGGCAAGAAGATGCAATTAGCCCGCGCCACTATGATGTTAAAGAGGCTGCCGCTTACTACGCTAAGCTGGGACCAAAATTTGCCGAACAACATACCTATATGATTGCCTGTCTCTACCTAGGATTGAGGCGTCGCGGTAAGTATACCCAAGCTGCCACGCTAAGACTGAAGGCCGGGCGCCTGCCCGGTCTAAAAGCAGCAATTAAGGATCTAGGCAACCAGCCCGGCAGCCATAACTATAATTTGGAATATATAAGGAGATAGAATTGACAACTGCAGACCTACTCGCCAAAGCCCGTAATACCTATTCTCAAAACGGAGAAGACGGCGTTATAAATACCATCTTTTCTATAATCGGCACTACTAACAAATTTTGCTGTGAGTTTGGCGCGTGGGATGGTTTGCATCTTTCCAACACCAGGCTGCTGATCGAAAAGGGCTGGGGAGCGCTATTAATTGAAAGCGATAAAGAAAGGCATGATCAGCTGGTCAAAAACTTCGCCAGGAATAAAAAAGTAAAGTCTTTAAATGTTTTAGTGGATGACGAAGGTAATTCGTTATCGAATTTATTTAAGCGAACCCAGTCACCCAAGAACTTTGATTTCATCAGCATAGATATTGATGGGCTTGATTATTATGTCTTGAAGTCAATGGACGTATCGCCGCGTCTGATTTGTATTGAAGTAAACGCCGGACACAGCCCGCTAGCCACTAAGCTGCTGCCTAAAAATGTGGCCAAGAATAACGTCGGACAGCCACTGGGTGCGTTTACAGAGTTGATGGCTAAGATGAACTACAGACTATTGGCTTACACCGGGAATGCCTTCTTTTTACGCAATGATGTTGGATTTGATGACAAACTACAGACGGCTTCGCCAGACGAAGCTTATCGTGCTTTTTTGAATCAGCTTCCTTATTACGGTAAGGAATGGTTGTATCTTGTTAATAAAGGCTGGGTAACACCTCATTATTTATATCGAAATAATTTTTTAAGCGCCGGCAAACTTGGCATAAAGCCAAGCCGGGTAATAAAAATGCGCGTCGACCATCATAAGGGCCGTTTAAAGTGAAAATTCTACACTCCGTTGAGTTTTACGCACCCTCAACCGGCGGTGCCCAAGAAGTAGTAAGGCAATTGAGCGAGCGTATGGCCCAAGCTGGCCACCAGGTAACAATTGCAACTACCGCGCTTCCGGAGCGTAAATCCAAAACTATAAACGGTGTTACTGTAGCCGAATTCGCAATCAATGGTAACGAGGTTGTCGGCATAAGCGGCGAGACCACAAAGTACCAGGACTTTCTCATTAACGGCGACTTTGACATCATTATGAACTACGCTGCTCAACAGTGGGCGACCGATTTGACGTTCGAGATCATCGATCAAATTAAAGCTAAAAAAGTATTGGTTCCGTGTGGTTATTCGGCGCTTAATAATCCGGATTTCAAAGACTACTTCGCCAAGCTGCCGTCAATTCTGCGTAAGTACCAGGCCAGCATTTATTTAACAAAGCATTTCCAGGACTACAAATTCGCAAAGCAACATGGCCTCAACAATTTACACGTCATACCCAATGGCGCCGATGAAAAAGAGTTTGAGACGCTAGAAAATAATGACTTCCGGCAGCGGCACAATATTAAGGGTTTCTTTATTTTGACAGTCAGCAATCATACCGGTTCCAAGGGTCACGCTGAAACGCTGGCTGTTTTTGAAAAACTTAATTTTGCAGGCACCCTGGTTATTATCGGCGGCGGGCAGACTGAAAGCGACGGCTGTTATAAAGATTGTCAGGCTTCCGCAGACAGAATAAATAAAACGGGTGACGGTAAAAAAGTTCTGCTACTTAGCTTGGACCGTCCAGAAACTCTGCAAGCCTTTAAATCAGCTGATTTATTCCTATTTTTATCAAACATTGAGGCCAGCCCAATTGTATTATTTGAGGCGGCGGCGGCGCAGCTGGCATTTGTGGCCGCTGATGTTGGCAATTCCAAAGAAATTGCCAAGTGGACTAAAGGCGGGCTGATTGTTAAGGTTTCGCCGGATGAGGGACGCCTAGGCAATGTGGTGGCGGACATTGATGATGCCGTAAAGCAGGCCGAAAAACTGCAGCGGCGCACGCGTTATCGACTGCGCCTGGCCCGCAAAGCCCGACGCAACTGGCAGAAACGTTTTACCTGGCAAAAAATTACCGAACAATATCTGGAACTATACGAGAGGCTGGTGGTATGATTGTCAGCCGATTAATGGGCGGCCATAGTAATCAGTTGTTTCAGTACGCTATTGGTCGGCAGCTGGCCGAACGTCATAATACAAATCTTTTGCTCGATGTGACGTGGTTTAAAGAAGCCGTTGATGTTGATACGCCTCGCAATTTTGAGCTTGATGTTTACCCGCTGGTGGCTAAAACCACCAACCTAAGGGGCTTTCGCATAATTGATCCGCGCCAGCCGGAAAACGGCAAATTAAGATTGCTCCACAAATTGCAGCCCAGCAAAAGCCTGCAAAAGTATTACGAGCCTGGCCTGGGTTATAACGAAGCCGTTCTTAATCTGCCAGACAACAGCTATCTTGAAGGTTTTTGGCAGAACGAGAAGTATTTTAAAAAGATCCGTTCGCAACTTCTTAAAGAACTCGAGCCAACTACGCCGCTCAATAAGCCCGGCCAACAACTGCTGGCTAAAATTAAAGGCAGCGAGTCTGTCTGGCTGCATATCAGGCGTGGTGATTATGTAAACAATAAAAATACCCAGGCTTTTCACGGACTTAAGGACTTGGCATATTATCAAAAGGCACTTGAGCTACTGGTTAAAAAATTACCGCAACCAAAGAGAAAGCAAGTAACTTTATTTGTTTGCTCAAACGATATTCCCTGGTGCAAACAGAATCTTAATTTTTCTTTCCCGACTTTTTTTGTGGAAAATGAATTGGGTTCAGATGATATGCGTATAGTTAAGTATTGCAAACACGACATTCTGGCTAACAGCTCTTTTAGTTGGTGGGGGGCGTGGCTTAACCAGCATCCCGATAAGATTGTGATTGCGCCTAATCAGTGGTTTCAGGACAAAAAGGCCAATCAGGAAATTGAAATCGTACCGCCGGACTGGATCAAACTATGAGCAGTCCGCGCGTATCGGTAATTCTACCGGCCTATAATGCCGCCGATTATTTAAGAGAGTCTATCGACAGTATTCTCAACCAGACCTTTGCCGACTTTGAATTGATTGTTGTCAATGACGGCTCGACAGACAAAACGGCCGATATATTGGCGACGTATAAAGATCCACGACTTAAAGTTATCGCCCAGAGCAATCAGGGCTTAGTGAATTCTCTAAACCGGGCCATCGGCAAAGCCAGAGCCCCCTATATAGCCCGTCAGGACGCCGACGATATTTCTGATCCTACGCGCCTGGCCAAAGAGGTTGCCTATTTAGATGCGCACCCGAACGTGGCTCTGGTGGGAAGTAACTATGCGCACATCGATACCAAAAGCAAACGCACAGGTACGGTGACGAATATTTTTACCCATCCGGATGATTTGAAGATTACACTGGTGTGCTGCAACCAGTATGGTCACGGATCGGTAATGTTGCGAAAAAGCGCGCTGCCTAAAACAGATCCGTACGATAAATCGGTTGGCCATGTTGAAGATTACGACTTATGGATCCGTCTGAGCCGAACCGCCGATGTCGCAAATATTGAAGAGCCACTGTATATGTGGCGCCGTAATGATCAAGGCATTACCCTAACCAACCAGCAGCTGCAGATCGAACAAACTTTCGCGCTGCGCGATAAGGCCTTTGAGCATTTTCTAAAAAACCGTCGACAATATCGCCTATTCCGATACCACCCCAGCGGCGACCGTTACCGCGACCGTAAAGCGATTGTTTACCGCGATTACGCCTATCTTTATCGCGCCAGACATAAATATATCCGTGGTTTTATAATGTTAGGGGCGGCAGTTGTAATTCAGCCCCGAAATAAACTTAATTACCGGCTAGTGCTATCATCATTGCGACATTTGCGTTCGTTTAACTGGGAGTATGAATGGTTGTAAAGCAAAAGGCAGAGCCAACTGTAGATGTTATTATTCCGACCTATAATGGTCTGCCCTGGCTTAAATCTACTATAGAAAGCGTGTTAGAGCAGACCCATAAAAATCTGCAGCTTTATGTGATTGATGATGGCTCTACGGATGAGGGCGAGACTGAAAAGTACGTAACTAAGCTTGTCGACCGGCGCGTCCATTATCATCGCAAGTCAAATGGCGGACAGGCAACAGCTCGCAATGTCGGCATAAAACTATCAACAGCCCCTTTTATAGCTTTCCTGGATTCTGATGATGTCTGGTACCCAACCAAGCTAGAAAAGCAGTTAGCGCTGATGCAAAAGAGCCCGTCTGTTGGGCTGGTTTACGGACATCATTACATAATTGACGAAGACGATACTATCATGGGTAATCTGCGACTTTGGAAGCGTGGCAAAATCTTTAATGATCTTTGCGCCGGTAACTTTATTGCCGGTAGCGCCAGTATGGTACTGATCAGGCGCGAGGTGTTCGACGAAGTCGGTCTATTTCACGAAGATTTCCTGATCGGTGAAGATTGGGAAATGTGGTTACGCATCGCCAAAGTCTATGAGATTGATTTTGTACCGGAAATTATTGCTGCCCTACGTCAACGCAAGGAAGGCATGCAGCAAAATCAGAAAAAAATGGCCGATGGGTTGGTTTACAACTACGACGTAATGAGACGTGAGCTTGGCTTAACCAAGCCACAAGAAAAAATACTGGCCGCTTATTGTCTTTACCATGCTGGCGTAGATTACATGAGAATCGGCCGCCGAGATTTAGCCCGCCGGACACTGCTGAAGTTATTTTTGATAACGCCCCGCCAAGCCCTTAAACTTGATCAGTGGAAGCTGCATTTCGGCTTTGGTATTTTTACCAGAATAGTTTTCGGTAATCCTATAACTGACGCTATACATTATGTCTATGAGGTACTTATTTATCTGTTGAAATCTATTACCAGAGCTATCTTTCGCTTAATTAAACCGTCAAGGCGCTAAGCAAACTAAAGCCATGAATCCGGATATTTGCGTAGCCATACCGACTTATCAACGTGAAGATGTCCTGCTGGATACAATCCGAGGAGTTCTAGGCCAATCGCACCAAAACCTAGAAGTGTTGGTTGTGGATCAAAGCCCCTCGCACTCGCCCGATTTTGAACAAAAGCTTAAGGCTATAACCGATCCGCGATTGCGCTACATTTTGGCGGATCCGCCGTCTTTGCCGGCGGCACGCAATTTTGCCCTACGCATTACAAAGGCTCCGATAGTATTGTTTTTAGACGATGACGTCGAAGTCGACAAAGACCTGGTCAAGTATCACTTGCAGGCTTTTAAAGAGCGCCCCGAAGTCAGCGCTGTTGGTGGCCGAGTTCTGCAAAAGGGATTTGAAACTAAAAAAGATGTTCTAAGATTTGACGAATTCGGTATTTCGCACGGCGTCTTTACGGCTACTGATGCCAACAACACCAATGCTTTCCCGGGTGGCAATTGCGCTCTAAAAGTTGTTGACGCGCTTAATGTCGGCGGCTTTGACAGCCGCTTTTATGGCAACGCCTTTCGCGAGGAAAGCTGCATGGCCCTCAAAATGACCCGCAAAGGTATGAAAATTTATTATGAACCGCGGGCCAGCCTGACGCACCTGGCGGCCCACTCCGGCGGTACCCGGGCAACTACCTACATCGACATTCTGGATACGCCGATGTTTTATCGCAACGAAATATTCTTTACACTCAAGTCTGTGAAAACGACTAAATTATTTAAGGCTTTGCGCCTGAAATGGCGCGAATATTGCCGCGGCCGTGGAAAATCCAAAGCAATGCGTCGATCAGCACTATTTAGTCTGGGCTTTTTGGCCGCCTTATGGCGCTCGGTTTTTGGCCGCCAGGTTATAACCAGGGAGCGGACATGACAATAGGCGTTGACCTGCGGCCGCTGCAGAACAATAACCGCTTTCGCGGTATTGGCCGCTATCTCGAAAATATTCTGCGCGAGCTAGCCAAGCTAGCGCCCGAGCACCAGTATGTATTTTATATTGAGCGCGGCAGCCCCTTGCCGCAAGATTTGCTTAAACTATTTCCCGGCCATCAAACCCGGCCCGTAATGCCCAGTAAAATAAAGCACATTAAATACGTTAGGGCTCTAGCCCGGCCGCAAGTTCGCGTTGCCGTGAAGTCCGGCGAAGTAGATGTCTTTTTCCAGGCAGATCCCTGGCTCGGCATACCAGCGAATGTGCCGACCGCCGTGGCACTGCACGATTTAATACCTTTGTTCTTTAAAATTGAAAAAGAGTCCGCCAAGTTGCACGGTCTAAAAAAATACAAACAAATATTTGGCGAGACGGTGCAGTCCAAGTTTTACCAGGAAATGCTGAATTCTTATGCTAATGCGGCGGCCTTATTAGCCATTTCCGAATCGTCTAAGAAAGATTATCTTAAGCATATTGATAGCTCACACCCGGAACGTATTTTCGTCACTCTACTGGCCGGCTCTGAGGCTGCCTTTGTGCCACCGACTGCTGCGCGCCGTAAGACGGTGCGGCAAAAGTATGGCATAGGCGCCGACCCTTTCTTGCTCTATGTTGGCGGCGTTGATCTGCGCAAAAATATTAAGGGATTAGCACGCGATTTCTTTAGCCTGAAAGAGCAGCACCCAAACTTAAAGATGCTGATGATCGGCAAGGAATTTAGTCTCAAGCGCGACCTTAAAATGGTCGGTTGGACCGATGAGCTGCTAAAAAATCCGGATGCCGCCAAAGATATTATGCTACCCGGATTTGTACCGGATGATGATCTCGGCGTGCTCTACGCCGAGGCGGCCGTTTTCCCCTTCCCCAGCTTGTATGAAGGCTTTGGCCTGCCAATACTAGAAGCCATGCATCTTGGCTGCCCTGTGGTGGCCTACGATAACTCATCCATTCCTGAAGTTGCTGGTGATGCCGCCTTGCTCGTTAAGAACGGCGCGGCCATGGCACCGGCTATTAAGCGGGTCCTGGATAATCCGAAACTACGGGCTGAGTTAATCAAAAAAGGTAAGCAACAGGTCAAACAGTTCAGCTGGCGGCGCGCTGCCGAGCAGACGCTGGCCGTGCTGGAGCAAACGGCCCATGGCCACTAAAAAATTAAGACTGGCTATTGATATAAACTCGGCGGCCCAGCCATGTAAGTCCGGTGTCGGTTACTACACGCTAGGCCTGTTACAAGCTTTGGCTCAGTACCACAGCGAGGAATTAGAAATAACGGCGCACTATTACAATTTTCTGGGTCGCCAAAAAATAGCCGCATTACCTAGCCATCCGGCAATTCACTACAAAGTCAGCCGGCTGCTACCGCAAAAAGTGATTAATTTATTGCGTAGGTTTGGACTGGAAACACCCTTTGAGCTGTTGACTAAAAAAAGTGTTGATATCCATTTTTTTCCAAACTACATCAGCCAACCAAGCCTTTTTAAAACTCCTTCCATCTGCACCATACATGATCTCGCCTTCCTGGACGCCCCGGAAACCGTCAGCGACCGTAACCGCAATGACCTAGCGCGGTTTGTGCCTAAAAGCATTAAACGGGCCCGGGCCGTGGCGACGGTATCGCAGTTTACGGCGGGGCGGCTAAAACAAGCTTATAAGATTACTCAGCCGATAATTGTGACCTACACGCCGCCTGAGCCGGCAATAGAAGCTTCGGCTGACCTAAAAACCCTGGGCGTAACTAAAAAATTCATCCTTCATGTAGGCAACATGGAACCGCGCAAGAACATTTACGGCCTGGTTGAGGCCTATAGCCAATTAACTCCCGAGTTACGTAGTACTTACCAATTATTGCTGGCGGGCGGTAGCGGCTGGAAAAGCGAAGCCATTCAGCAAAAAATTACTGAAGCCCGCGGCCAGGGTCTTGATATTGTGACTACCGGCTACGTTAGCGACGAGCAGCGATCCACATTATATGCTCAAGCTAGTTTATTTGTTTTTCCATCATTCTATGAGGGCCAGGGCATTCCGCCGCTGGAAGCCATGGCGGCGGGAGTGCCTGTAATAGTCAGCGACATCCCGGTACTACGTGAGGTCTGCGCCGAGGCAGCCAACTACTGCGATCCTAAAAATTCTTCATCAATTGCCCAAGCCATGTCGGCCGCGTTAACTAACGAGGCGCAGCGCCAGACATTAATAAAAGCCGGCAAAGCGCGCGCCGGTCAATTCAGCTGGCAGCAGCTAGCCGACACTATCCTAACTAGTCTTCGCGGCTAAGCTGGACCTTGCCTTCCAATTTTTTCTGCAAGTCGGCGATATCGGCGTCGACCATAATGTGAGCTAGTTCTTTGAAAGTAACTTTGGGTTCCCAGCCTAATTTTTTCTTGGCCTTAGACGGATCGCCAATTAATAGGTCGACCTCTGCCGGCCGGAAATATCTGGGGTCAATTTCAACGTATTTATGCCAATCCATGTCTACATAGCCGAAAGCTTCCTCTAAAAATTCTTTAATACTGTGCGTCTCGCCTGTAGCCACGACGTAGTCGTCGGGTTTGTCCTGCTGCAGCATCAGCCACATCATTTCAACATACTCTTTGGCGTAGCCCCAGTCGCGCTTGCTATCCAGGTTACCAAGATAGAGCTTGTCCTGTAGGCCGGCCTTGATGTGTGCCACGGCGCGGGTAATTTTGCGGGTCACGAAGGTTTCGCCGCGGCGCGGGCTTTCGTGATTGAACAAAATGCCGCTGCAGGCAAACATGTCATAACTCTCGCGGTAATTCTTGGTGATCCAGTGGCCGTAGAGTTTGGCGACGCCGTAAGGTGAACGCGGATAGAAATCGGTCTTTTCGGTTTGGGGCACATCCTGGACTTTTCCGAACATTTCACTGGAGCTGGCCTGGTAAAAACGGGTGTTTTTTAAGCCCAGCTTATGGATAGCTTCCAGCAGACGGACGACGCCAACAGCCGTAACATCGGCGGTATATTCGGGAATATCAAAAGAGACACGCACATGGCTTTGAGCCGCCAGGTTATAGACTTCATCCGGCTTAACGTCTGACAAAATACTATTTACCGAATTGGCATCCGTCAGATCGCCGTAGATAAGGTGCAGCCTGGAGCCGCTTTTGTGCGGATCCTCATAAATAGGATCAAGCCGGGCGGTATTGAAGCTGCTGGCGCGGCGAATAATGCCGTAGACTTCGTAGCCCTTGCCCAGTAAAAATTCGGCTAAATAACTGCCGTCTTGTCCGGTAATACCTGTAATTAGCGCCTTTTTAGCCATATATCTCCTTTAATTAGATTGGAATAACTTCGGCGGCATCGGTTAAAACTTTGCAGAACAACAGGGCATTGACGCGTGGCGTCGGATCCCTCAATTCGATAACCGGGCTAAGTGAGTTACGATATTCCGCCAAGGCGTCCGAATACCTATAAATAGCGTCGGCTGCGGTCGGGTCGATACCGCTGGTCTCAACAAATTGCGAAAACGAGCCTGGGTTAGCGGCTGCTTCTGGCATATGAACTCCTATATATTTTCATTCCTAGAGCTTTAGTATAAAAGAACCTGGCGAGTTACGAAACTTTAAGTGATTTAAATAGTTCAGTTGCTTGCTTAATGACATCGGATGAGCTGATATTGGCCACCGCCACTGAATGGAAGCTTAGGTCGTCCAAATTATCTTTAGCACTGTAGCCGCCAGCAATAATATAGGCTTCGGCCTCCTTGCCGTAGTTGGCTCCCAGGGTGTCGCCCTTCTGCAGCTTGAAACCTGGCGTGATCATCATAAAAGCGAAGTTGACCGGTTCATCGTAGCCAAAATAGGACAATTCGGTTTGTTTGCGTTGGCTGGGGGCTGGATTTGTGTAAGTAATTTCCTCGGTTGGCTGGACAGCCACGGCCCGCCCAATATATTTGCTATCAACCGCGCGGGCGCTTTTACGGATATAGATGCGGAAATAACCGTGTACGGTACCGGCATCGGCTGACTTGTAGTCATATTCCGGTGATTTAACTGTAATGGTGCCCTCTTTTTCAGCCACGGTCCAGTTATCGGGGTAATTAAAGCTGACGGCCAAGGTATCAGCCGTAAATAGTTTGGTGCCCTTAGCGGCCGGCGCTTCGGTTTGCTTGGGAGTAATGGCTGTAGGCTCCTGGCTGGTTTGCGGTTCGGCCGGCTTAGGCTTGCTTAATAATTTCAGGCCGGCGAATCCCAGCACTGCTAAGGCTATTATGCCGACGATTACCAGTAGGGCGCGCCTACCTTTTCTCTTTTTTGGCTTGGGCGGCTGAGGAGTATGCGGAACCTCTTCTCCGCCCGGTAAATCGAGTGGTTGATCGTATGGCGATGTTAACTCGGGCATGGCTCTACTCTAGCACCAAAACCTCTCTAGCAGCTAGTTGCCGCCGTAACCGTAACCGTAACCATTGTAGTTGATATTAGGCTTGTGATAATCGGACACTTTAAGTGGTGTGCCGCCATTGCGGCCCAGAATATATAGCTCGCTGCCGTTTTTGCTAAGCAGCAGGTAGTCTTTGGTAAACCAGCCATAGGGCTTAAGTTCGCTCAAATTTGCGATTTGTTTGCCCTCGGCTAGATCAAGATTGCCGATAAATAGGCTGTTTTTACCGTCACGCGACTCTGCCCAGAAGGTTTCTTTGCCGTCCGGCGAGACTACAAAGTTAAGGTATTTACTTTGATTATCGCTGTATGTTTTTGAATCGATCTTAATCGGTTTGCCGCCAACTTCATACTCATATGAAACATCGCCAATTTGGTAATTAATTTCAGCTGGCTTGTAGGTGGTATAGCCGTAAATGCCATCGCCGGTATAAGCCTGTTCAAAAACCGTCCGGCGGCCACTGTTATCTGGTTTGACGGCATACATGCCTATCTGCCCTTCCGGCTGGGCATAGATACTGTTGACGTTTTTGGCATAGATAACCTCGTCGTCAGTTATGGTCACGCCCGCATACGATTGATAGTTATAGCAGTGCGCATAAGATCCATATTCCGTGCTGCAACTGCCCTTATCGACGGCGGTACTTTTATCTAAAACTATAAGATTTTTGGCGACAGCGTTGAATGACTTCAATCGAAATTTATCAGACTGCCAGGACTGCACATCACTGCGATCGACCTGATAGACCAAGTTGTCATCCAGCCAACCGTCTAGAGTAAAGGTGGCGTTGCCCTCGTCAATTGTCGACAGTTTGTTGTTGTCGGTCGTATCAATCAAATAAAGTTTGTTGTCATTGGTATTGGTGTCGCGGTCTGACTGCAGAGCCAGGTATTTCCAATCGCGTGAAGCCAGTAAGACGGTTGCCTGCTGGTCCTCGTGTCCGGTTCCAGCCAAAACGGTTTCACGGGCGCTGCCATCCAGATTAGTTCGAACAACGTCAATTTTGCCGCTCAGCCGGCTTAAGAAATAGACTTTTCCGGTCGGAACAACCAAGATATTCGTAGCGCTTTCGCCATTCTGATTAATGGCAACTTTGTTGCTGGCCTCGTTGAAGCCGGCCGCTTTACTGGTAACGGTAACCTCTTTGGCGGTTGGGTCGACAATCAGAGTAACAGTACCCTTATCATCAGTTTTGGCGGTGCTTTGGCCGGCGGTCAGGGTGGCGCCGGCAACCGGCTGGCTATTAATTTTGTTGACGACCGTAACCTTTAATGGCCGGCCGTTAGCCGTTAATTTTACTTCAGCAGTCTTATGCCCAACCAGGCCTACAAAAACGTCCTGATTGGCGGTGTCGTAATATTCTTTTGTAACAACGGCCTTGGACTTACCGATTCTCACGCCATAAATAGTCGCCCAACCATGTCCGTCGGTGTGGGCGCTCTTGCCATGAATTGTTACTACCGCCTCGCTAACCGGTGAATTTATTTGGCTGTCGAGCACCTGAACTGTGGCCGACTTTTTAATAAATACGCCTAGAAGCGTGTAGCGCGTCCATGGCAGCACCATTAAAACTATAATCAGAGCCGCTAGTCCTAACAGAATCTTCTTGGGGAGTGATTGACGTTTAAAAAAGCTTACCAGCCGTTTGTATGGATTGCGGCGGGGCAACTTTTTATCATTTTTTGATTCAGCATCGGGTTTATCGGCTGCCGGTTCGGATTTTACGCCAGAATCGGTTTCGGACTGCGCTTCAGTATCGGCCGGTTTGGCCGGTTGATCGTTTTCGAGTTGTTCTGGTTCTTGGTCGGCCATATTTAAGCTTAAGTATTAATACCTACTGTAGCATTAAACCGTCTTCGGCGAAATCTGTTACCATAAAAACATTGTGACCAAGATTTTGATTGATGCGCGCGAGTTACGGGGCACCGGTTTTGGAACATACCTGCAAAATTTGTTAGACAATCTGCAAAAAATGGACCACCAGCACACCTATGCTGTTTTGCTTCAACCAAAGGATATCGACAGCTGGCAGCCAACCAACCGACACTTCAAAAAAATCGCCTGCCCTTACAAGGAATTTACGTTTTCGGAGCAAGTCGATCTGCTGCGCCTGGTGAAGCGAATTAAACCCGATTTAGTGCACTTCACGGTTGTCCAGCAACCGGTTTTTTATGGCGGTAAAGTAGTAACAACAATGCACGACCTGACGACGGCGCGGTTTACAAACCCCAGCAAGAACTGGCTGGTATTTAAGTTCAAACAGTTGGTATATCGCTGGCTGAACAAGCGAGTGGCGCGTAAATCATCGGCAGTGTTGGTGCCGTCAGAGTTTGTAAAAGAGGATGTTGCCAAATTTGCCCGTATTAATAGCCGCAAGTTTACCGTCACCTATGAAGCGGCTGACAAAATTAAGGTTCCCGCTGAACCATTGAAACTACTTGAACATAAAGATTTTATTATGTACGTCGGCCGGCCGATGACGCACAAAAATCTGGAGAGACTAATCGAAGCTTTCGCGCTACTCAAAGAAACACATTTTAATCTATCGTTAGTGCTGGCCGGGAAATTAGATGCCAATTACAAGAAATTGCAAAAACTGGTCGATGAAAGAGGCGTTCCCGGTGTTATATTCACCGATTTTGTAACGGATGGCGAATTGCGCTGGCTGTACGAACACGCTAAGGCCTACGTTTTCCCCTCCCTAAGTGAAGGTTTTGGTTTGCCCGGCCTGGAAGCCATGATGCATGGCTGCCCGGTGGTATCTAGCAACGCCACCTGTTTACCGGAAGTTTATCAGGACGCGGCACATTATTTTGACCCATTGGATGTAGCTGATATGGCCGAGAAGATCAATGACGTACTGGCCGACCCCGCGCTGGCGCAAAGGTTAGTTGTTAAGGGCAGCTTGCTGTCCAAAGATTATTCTTGGGAACACATGGCCAGGCAAACCTTAGACGTCTACAAAACAGTGTTGGGTGAACACGTCGCTAACGGCTAAAAGGGCATCGACTTGCTATACTGACATAAATGGCAGCGCCTCTACTATCAGTTGTAGTTCCGGTTTATAACGAAGCTAATGGACTAGGTGCGTTTCATGACGCTTTACTGGCCGTCCTCAAACAGTTAAAGCTGGACTACGAGATTATCTATTGTGATGACGGCAGCACTGACCACACGCCTGAACTAGTCCAAAAATGGCAGAGTAACGATAACCGCATCAAATTATTACGTTTATCGCGCAATTTTGGTAAAGAGAGCGCTCTGGCGGCGGGCATCGGCATGGCCAAAGGCGATGCCATAGTCACCATTGACGGAGACGGGCAGCACCCGGTGGATCTACTGCCGCAGTTCGTCAGCGCCTGGCAAGACGGGGCAGCTGTGGTGGTGGGCGTAAGGGCCGAAAAGCCCCGACTTGGCTCGCGCCTCTTTTATAACTTTTTTAATAAGCTTACAGTTCAGAAGCTTTTGCCCGGCTCCACTGATTACCGGCTGATTGATAAGCGGGTACAGCGCGCCTTTTTAGAGCTCAAAGAAACCGACCGCATCACCCGCGGCCTAATTGACTGGCTAGGGTTTGAGCGACGCCTGATAACTTTTCAGACCAAGCCGCGCCAAACGGGCCAGGCCAGCTACGGCCACGCTAAACGCTGGCAGCTGGCGGCGAATAGCTTTGTATCGCTCACTCCCACTCCGCTCTATGTATTTGGCTGCCTGGGGGTCCTTATTACCGGCAGTGCTTTTATGCTCGGGGTAGCCGTATTTATAGAGCAGTTGCTGCTCGGCGACCCCTGGCAATGGCATTTCACAGGCACCGCCATGCTAGCTATTTTAATCTTGTTTTTGGTCGGGCTGGTGCTGTTATCACAGGGTATTTTATCGCTCTATATTTCGCACATGCACACTCAGAGTAAACAGCGGCCGCTTTACGTAATTGATTATGAACGCTCAGCCGGCCTTTCACCACGTGATACATAACACCAGATTTAAACGCTACGTATTAGTTGGCGGCAGCGTATATGTGCTGGAGATCGCCCTCATCACCATAGGCCAAGCGCTAGGTATGAGTCCGGTGTTAGCCGTGGCGGTTAGCTTCTGGATTGGGCTGCTGGTATCTTTTGGGCTGCAGAAGCTGGTGACTTTCGGCGATCGGCGCTTGCATCACCACATTCTATTGCCGCAGTTTTTGGCTTTTGCAGCCCTGGTGTTGTTTAATTTTGGCTTTACCTTGCTGCTGACCGCATGGTTGGCCGGTATTCTGCCGGTTATCATTATTCGAACCGTTGCAATTGGTCTCTGTACCATTTGGAACTTCTACCTTTACCGCACGCGCATTTTTAAATCTGGCGACGGCGTCATATACTGACGTAAAGCTATGCCACAGAAACAGAAAAAGCGGACTCTTAAAAAGCTGCCCGCCGTAGGGACGCCAGATAAGCAAAACCTTGCTATTTGGCGGCGATTGATACAGCAGCCTTACTTTCCCGGCTATTATTTGATTTTCTCAGTTGTCGTACTACTACTGACAACTTTGTACTGGGCTACTCTAAGCGCTCATTTGCAGACCATTAACGCCGACCAGGTAGTTAATGCCTTTTTGTTTGAGCACTCCTCCACCTTCAAAAACGCCGCCTTACCAGGCCAGCACACCTTCTTATTTAAATGGCCGCTATTCTGGCTGGTACATCTGGGAGGTTATTCAGTCCGTGCTTTTACTACAGTTACAGTCGCAACCGTACTGGCAACAGTTGGAGGATTTGTGTTCATAATCAGCCGTATTGAACGGCGGCCGTTGATATTAGGCACCCTCTGTTTGGCCCTGGCGTCGGTGCTGCTGCTGGTACCGCCCATGCCTTATGCCGGCGGCTTACTGCCAGTTAATATGGCTATGTTAGCCACCCGCAATCTTGAATATATATTCTTTATCGTAGCCATTGGGCTGCTTCTGAAGGCTAAACGGCTGCGGAGCTGGTATTTTGCCAGCGCTGTTATCGTACTGGGTCTGCTTATTGCCAGCGACAAGCTATTTCTGACCCTGGCCCTCGGCGGCGGTTTAATGGCGCTGCTGGTCTATGCCCTAAAGCAGGGTTGGCAACTCGTGAATCTAAATGCCCGCTGGGTTGTTCACGGTTTACTTGGCAGTGCCAGCGCAGTCGTTATATTAACGGCGCTTGATCGGCTACATGTCACACACATCATAGCCAGTGGAAATAGCGCACCCTACCTGTTAGTGCAAAACATTCATGATCTAACGCGGGGCAGCCTGTTTGGGCTGTTGGGTCTACTGACCAACTTCGGTGCTAATCCGGCATACGATGTATTTGCGTTTCGCAGCATACCGCACGCCGCTTTTAGCCGCCTGTTGAGCACGAGCGGACCGGCTTATCTTGTTAACGCCATAATCTTGGCCGCTGGTCTTTGGACCAGCTGGTGGGTGCTTAGAAGCAGCCTGAGAAAAAAACAGCCGAAAAATAAACAGCTGGCTATTGGCGGCAGGCTAACTCTTATTTTGCTCTGGTCTAGTCTGGCGGCATTTATCGCTTTCCTTGCAACCAACCACTACTATGCTGTTGATTCTCGGTATCTGAGCATTGCTCTTTTTGCGGTGTTTATGGCAATGGCTAACTATTGCACAACGCGCATCTGGTCAACTGAGAAAATAGTTGGCGCCGGCTTACTGCTAACTGTTAGTGTGCTGGCTGGAATGGCCGGGTTTCAAAAGACCTATCATGCTCAGGCGAAGGCATTAACCACAGTTGATGAACGCAACAATCTCATTAGCCAGGTATTGTCACAACACCACGTTGACTTATTGGTTGGCGATTACTGGCGGGTTTTACCAACTAAATTACAGGCGCCGCACCTGAATGTCTTGCCGCTGGATAGCTGTACCCAAGCCCGTACGCTGTTGAGTAGCAGTAGTTGGCAGCCGGATCTAAGCAAACATAGTTTTGCGTATTTGCTGTCATTTGATGGTAGCCTGACAGGATATCCGCCCTGCAGTCTAGATCAAATAATTGCCCAATACGGACGGCCAAATAGTAGCGCCCTAATTGCCGGTACTTTTGACCATCCGCGGGAACAGCTATTGTTCTTTGATAATGGCGCTCATCGCAGCGAACCGCAAAGGAAAACCAGCACTGTATTGCCGATTACACCTGACGAACTACCTAATACAATGTGTGACGGTCCGACCGACATGAATATTGTCGCCCATCAGGATGACGATCTGTTATTTATGAATCCGGATATAAATCAAGCTATCAAGGCCGGTCACTGCCAGCGCACCGTTTACCTTACGGCGGGAGATGCCGGTAATGGCCAGTTTTACTGGCTAAGCCGCGAGCACGGCTCAGAAGCCGCCTACAGCATCGCCGGCAATACCGCTCAGGAAATCTGGATCGAGCGAGTCGTAAAGCTCAGTGATTCCGCCTATGTCACAATAGCAAGCCCGCGGGGCAAACCTTCGATAACGCTTATATTTATGCATTTGCCGGATGGTAATGCTGATGGCACTGGTTTTAAAGCTTCCCGCTTCGAAAGCCTGAAGAGTTTAGAAGAACAAAGGGGCGCTATTGTACACTCGGTTGATAAACAGTCCGTCTATACCAGCGATAAGCTAACGAATACTCTTGTTAAGTTAATGGCCCTCTACCAACCCGCCCTGATACGCACCCAGGCCAACTATTCAAGTCAGCACTACACTGACCACGCTGATCACCGAGCTGTTGGCCGTTACGCCCAGAAAGCTTACCAACTCTACGAGACTGAGCACTACGAAAACCGGGTCAGTATCCCGATGCACTTTTATTTGGGTTATCCTGTGCACGAACTGCCAGCCAACGTAAGTGGAGACGAATTAAATCAGAAAGAAGCTGCCTTTTTTGCCTACGGCAGTTTTGACCGCGGTGTCTGCGGTTCGCTGCAACAGTGCAACGCCGGGACAGCCTATGGATCGTACCTGCCGCGCCAGTACCACCTCGACCAATAGATTTTAGTCCTTAGTTGTGTCGCCCGGCTTCAGTACCACGTGTCGCTCCGGTCCTTCTCCGACCGATTCAGTTAGTAAGCCGGCATCGTTTGCGAGTTTATGGATAGTGCGGCGATCGGCCGCGTTCATGGGCTTAAGGTGCATTGGCTCGCCGGTCTCTTTTACGCTTTTAACCCAGTCCTGGGCAGTGTGTTCTAAACGGGCCGCCCGGCCCTTTTTATAATCGGCAACGTCAACGTTGACTCGGGTAACTTCGTGGCCGTTATTTTTCAGGGCGTTACTGACCAAAAATTGCAGGGCCCGCATAGTCTCGCCGCGCTGGCCAATTAAAAAGCCATTTAAGTGTGTGCTGGGTATATCCAGCTCAATCACCTCATCGTCGCTGTTGGTGGCATAAACGTCCGTATTGAGACCAAAAAAAGACAGCAGATCTTCAAGATATTTTTTGGCGAATAAAATGGCCTCGTCCATTAGCGCTTGCCTTTCTTCTTTTTATTTTTGCTGCGTCCTTTGCTTTTAGCGCTTGAACCTTTCTTGACGACTTCGCCTTCAATGACTACTTTGGACGATTTGTCGGCGACCGCTTCCAGCTCATCCTCGTCTTTTTTCAGTACTCTGGCCTGCTGAATGTAGGCCACCACGCCGCTGGTCAGCCAGTACAACGACAAGGCAGCCGCCAAACTAACCGTTAGTATAAAAATCATAACCGGAATAAAGAAGCGGGTGCTGCGACCGACAGCGGCGTTAACTTCTGATTGGTCGGCTTTTTTGCCGCCGCCGGCATCTTTAAGAATATCGCGCAATTTACGCTGATCCTGAGTCTGCGGCAACAGTTGTTTACTCTGGAAATACTGGGCAATGGCGCTGCCGATAACCAATACCATAGCCGGCCAGTAGATGCCGCCGCCGCCCTTATTAAGGGCCGGACGGGTTAGGTCAATAATATGTAGAAACGTGGCGTCAAATTTAGTGATATCGGCGGCCAGTTCTTTCATCCATGGCAAATTGTGCAGAATCGGATAGGAGAAAGTCAGTATGGCGTGGGGGTCAACGATAATCCGGCGCAGGCCGCTGTACAGCCCAATTAGAATCGGCAGCTGGATAAGCAGCACGCCGATACTGGATAGAGGGTTAATGCCGCGCTCTTTATATAGCTCCATCAGCATGGTCGATTCCTGCTGGCGGTTACCCTTGGCGGCCGCTTTGATACGCTTCAATTCCGGCTGCATGGCCCTCATGGCTTTAGCCTGGTGTAGTTGTTTCTTAACCAGGGGCCACATCAACATGCGGATAACGACGGTAAAGATAATTATGGCCACGCCGAAGTTATGGCCCGGCAACAGCGCGTAAATGAGCACTAGCAGGTTAAACAGCGGCTGAACAATTAGCGTTGTAAACATAAAATTCCTATTGCCTGCATATTATATCCGTCAAATCCCTCTGTTCAAAGCACGAGAGCTACGCTAGCGCCCCGGCACTAGACAGCAAGTCGGTAATTAGCTGGTGTAGTTCAGTCGCCGGTAGGTCGGCAAGCTGCTCTCCATAAACCGTAAAGACTAAGTCGTAAGCTTTTATTTGTACTGGCTGCAGGCGAACCTGTTCATAAACCCGGCGCCGTAAACGATTGCGGACAACGGCCGATTTATGCACCTTACGGCTGACTACTACCGCCGTGCGGTATTCTTGCCGGCGCTCGTTGGGCAATGCTTTTAGCGCCAGTAGAGGGCTGCGGACAGTCCGCCCGTGCTGATAGACCCGGCGCAGGCTGCCGAGACCGTGAAATCGATTGGCGCGACGAAGCATATCTATAGGTTAGAGGGTTTAGCGATAAGGGTCTAGTTGATTAGGCAGAAAGTTTGCTGCGGCTTTTGTTGCGGCGGCGGTTTAGAACCTTGCGGCCGGTGCGTGTGGCCATACGCTTCATAAAGCCGTGCTCGCGGGCGCGCTTGCGGGTCTTGGGTTGAAATGTTCCTTTTGGCATAGACCACCATTATAGGGTAAAACAGCGCTACGCCCAAGGGCAGGTCGGGCGTTACATGGGCTTGGTAGAATTGACAATGGTTTCCCACTAATGTGAAATATTTATCCACGGTTTAACTTAAATTGTCCACACATTAACTGATTAGGAATTTGTCTGTGTATAACTTTGATCTGA
>CAYUOI010000005.1:0-19533 GCA_964446365.1 uncultured Candidatus Saccharibacteria bacterium
GGTCGGCGCCTATAAGGGCATTGGCCAAAACCCAAAGGTCAGTAACCTAGTGCCAACGGCTCTGCGTGCCCTAAAGTCTGGTGAACCGCTCAAAGTTTTTGGTAACGATTACGATACGCCGGATGGCACCTGTATCCGCGATTATGTCGATGTTAAGGAGATCGCTCAAGCCCACGTTGTCGCGACCGAAAAAATGCATTCAGGGGCTAACTTTAACCGCGCTATAAATCTTGGCAGTGGGCGCGGCTATTCAGTTTTGGAAATGCTGGATGCACTCGATAAGGCCGCGAGTAATCAAATTCCGCGCACCGTTGTTGGCCGCCGCGCCGGCGATGCTCCACGTTCGGTAGCAAGTAACAGCTTGGCAAAGGAGTTGCTGGGCTGGGAGGCCAAAACCCCGCTCGAGGAGATGGTTAAATCCGCCTACGATCACCTCGCAAGTTAGCCCTAAATTTGTAATCCCAACCTATTGTCTCGATTCCAGTTATGCTATAATCAGGCTAGTTTTTGTAGAAACAAAAACGGGGGGCTAATTGGCTAAAAAGTACAATAGAAAACAGATTACAACCCTTGTGGTCGCGGTCCTGGCGTTAGTTGCCGTTGGGGCGGCGGCCTATGTTCGCGATACTCGTCCAGCCAAAAGTACCAACAACGCAACCGTAAATCCCAAAACTGATACGACAGCAAGCTCGCAGGATAAGGGCTCTAACCATCCCGGCCAGGGATCTGCCAGCGGATCGACACCATCAAGCTCCTCAACTTCAAGCTCGACTTCCACTCCCGCAACCGATCCAAGCCATAACTCTTCGACATTGGCAGCGCCAACTGGCCAATTTGTCAGTAATCATGACATTAGCTTAAGCGGCGCAGGCGGCAAAAGCCCGGCTGAATCCTCCGAATGTAAAACAGTTGCTGGCGCATCCTGTGAAATTAAACTTAAGAATAGCGACGGGACAATTATTAGCTTAGGAATAAAACAAGCCGACCCAAACGGCGAAGTTATTTTTGACTGGAACGCTTCTTCAGATCCTACGAAGCTTAGCGAAGGTACATGGACTGTAACAGCAACCGCAACTTACAATAGTCAGACTGCTTCGGCAACAGACCCGAGGACTGTGAGCGTTAGCTCATGAAAAGCCTGCGCTTTTTAGCCCCTATCGTTGCCGCTTTCTCGCTCGCCCTGGTTTTGGGTGGCGGTCACGCTCATGCCGCTGATTACAACAATTCTCACCTGATGGATGATCAAGTTTTTGATAACGTTGGCTCGCTGTCACAAAGCCAAATTGACGATTTTTTGCACGCCCGCACCGGTCCTTTTACCAAGCTTAGTACGGCTTCGCCCTGCCTCTCCGGCTACAATGACATCAACTTCCGCTGGGACGGCAGTGACTGGTATTACGGCGACAACACCCGAGTCGGCAACAGCACCGGCTGGGTTTCACAGGGGTACACTTGGAATACAGCTTGGGGGCCCAATACTATCCCCGCTTCACAAATCATTTATAAATCAGCTCAGATGTGGGGCTTTAATTCTGAAGTTTTAATCTCAACCCTGCAAAAAGAAGAAAGCCTTATCACCGGCACCAGCTGTGATGCCTGGCGCTACAATTCAGCAATGGGTTACGGCTGCCCTGACTCTGGCGGCTGCAACGCCAAATATGCCGGCTTCTCGCGCCAAGTACTTTGGGGCGGCTGGCAATTAAAGTTTGGCAAAGAGCGCAGTTATGGCAACACTGCTTGGGATGACGACGGCTCAATTACCTATGGCGGGTTTATGACCCAAGGCAATCGGCGCAGGTGTACATCTTGTGCGCTTAATTTTTACGACGGCTACGCCACGATTGACGGCCAATCAATTTACCTGGAAAACGGCACCACGGCATCACTTTATACGTACACGCCGCACTTGGGACAAAGCTTCCCGGGTATTTTTGAGGGCTGGTTTGGAAGCGTAATCTGGCCATCATATGCTTGGCAGTTCGCCTCACAGGGCGCTTACACCGACAGCAGCAAAACTACTCCGCTCGATATCTCCAATGTGGAACCCGGCCAAACCGGCTGGCTGATCGTCCGCGCCAAAAATGTGGGTACCGGCACGTGGGTTAATTCTGGGGCTAACCCTGCACGGCTGGGCACAGACAGGCCCGCTGACCGGGCAAGCAGCTTTGCAACAAACACCTGGATTGCGCCATGGCGCACCAGCAACATGACGGAGACTTCGGTAGCCCCGGGACAAATCGGCACATTCGAATTCCCCTTTAAGGCCCCAGCGGTTAATGGTACCTTCAACGAATACTTTAATCCGCTGATCGAGGGCATCGCCCGAATGAATAATGACCAGGGGCAGTTCTTCCCTATTACAGTCAAAGGCCAGTTTGCTTGGCAGTTCGCCTCACAGGGCGCCTACACCGACAGCAGCAAAACTACTCCACTTGATATATCCAAGCTTTCAGCCGGTCAAACTGCTTGGCTGCTGGTGCGCGCCCAAAATACAGGCAACTCAACCTGGCATAATTCAGGCTCTTACCCTGTCCGCATTGGTACTGACCGGCCTAACGAAAGACCGAGCAGGTTTGCAACTGCCGCCTGGCTGTCACCGAGCCGTCCTGCCAGCATGACCGAAGCTACGGTAGCTCCCGGCCAGACCGGAACTTTTGAATTCCCCATCACCGTCCCGGCTGGCGGTGGCCTATACAGAGAGTACTTTAATTTGTTAGCCGAAAATTATACCTGGTTTAACAGCGATGTCGGCCAGTTTTTCCCAATGACCATCGTATCAAATTACTCCTGGTCGTACGTATCGCAAGCCTCATACACCGATAGCAGTAAGTCGACACCGCTTGATCTGAGTAACCTCAGCGCGAATCAAACTGGCTGGTTGGTTGTGCGCGCACAGAATACAGGTAACGCAACATGGTTTAAGAATGGCAATTATCCAGCAAGATTGGGCACTGACCGACCGCAAGACCGCTCGAGTGCTTTTGCTACTAACGCCTGGATCGCGCCGTGGCGGCCAACAACTATGACCGAGACATCAGTTGCCCCCGGACAAACCGGTACCTTTGAATTTCCCATTAAAGCCCCTGCCAACGCCGGCACGTACAAAGAATATTTCAATCCACTGATTGAACAAATCACCTGGCTCAACAACAATATTGGTCAGTTTTTCCCGATGACGGTGCACTGACAAGCTGTCTCCAAAAAGCATCTTTTGTTATCCTTATAAACATAAACTGTGAGGCAATGTGGAATTCTGGAAGGACAAGCCTGTACTACTGACGGGCGGCAACGGTTTTCTGGGTAAGCACTTGGTACGCAAACTGGAAGAACGTGGTGCCAAGGTGGCAACCCCAAGCCACAAAGATTATGATCTGGTTTTACATGACGACATCAAACGCATGTACGATGACTTTCCGGCCGAAATTGTGATCCATCTGGCGGCGAGGGTTGGCGGCATCGGTGCCAACCGTGAACACCCCGGTTCTTTTTTTTATGACAACCTAATGATGGGCGTACAGCTGATGAACGAAGCCTACCTGCGCAAAATCCCTAAGTTTGTCGCGCTCGGCACTGTTTGTGCCTATCCCAAATTTACTCCGGTTCCGTTTAAAGAGGACGATTTGTGGAATGGCTACCCCGAAGAAACCAACGCACCTTACGGCTTGGCCAAAAAAATGATGTTGGTACAAAGCCAGGGTTACCGCGAAGAATATGATTTTAACTCCATTTTCCTGCTGCCAGTTAACCTTTACGGCCCTGGAGATAACTTTGATCCCGCGAGTTCACATGTCATCCCAGCGCTCATCAAAAAATGTGTTGATGCCATCAAAAACGGCGACAAGGAGATAATTGTGTGGGGCGACGGCTCGGCTACCCGCGAGTTTCTATACGTTGATGACGCCGCCGAAGGCATTTTGCTGGCGGCCGAAAAGTACGACAAAAGTGAGCCGGTAAACCTTGGCTCGGCCTTTGAAGTGTCTATAAAAGACTTGGTGGACATAATTACCAAAGAAACGGGCTTTAACGGCAAAGTTTCCTGGGACACCAGCAAGCCCAACGGCCAGCCGCGCCGCAAGCTGGATACCACCCGCGCCGAGCGCGAATTCGGATTTAAGTCCAAGGTTACCTTTGAGGAAGGCTTGCGCGAAACCATTAAATGGTACCGCGAACACATGGAGCAACTAGCTACCAGCTAATGAACCTTACCGGCAAAACCCTAAAGAATTCGGCTTATAACCTCACGGCCTTTTTGTGGCCGATCGGGTTAGCATTTTTTATTACCCCCTACGTAGTGCACCATCTCGGCCAAGACCTGTACGGAATCCTGGCGCTGGTCGAGTCGTTTATTGGATTTTTTGCAATTCTTGATTTTGGCGTTGCGCCTTCACTTGTCCGCTATACGTCAGCCCTTAATGCCGAAAACGACAGCACCGGCATAAGTCGGATTTTTTCAGCGGCGTTTATGTTTTATGTCATGGTGGGCTTGGCCGGCGGCCTGCTTATAGTACTGGGGGCTTGGTTGTTCACGCCCGTTATGCTCAAGAGCCAGCCCGAACTCATCCCGGTCGCGCGGCTGGTGTTTAACCTGTCGGCGCTTGGCTTCCTCATTAATATGGTTTTATCGGCGTTCGCCGCCATTCCGGGTGCACTCCAGCGCTTTGACATCACCAGCCGCGTCAACATCGTCGCCTCCACGCTAGCTTCCTTTTCGAGCGTAATCATCCTTTACCGCGGCCACGGCGTCATCGCCATAGTTGCCGCCGGCATGATAATCAACTTCGCGGCGCTGTTTATTTACGGCTGGGTCAACCGCCGATTGATCCCCAAGCTCAAATTTACGATGCGCCCCGACAAAGATAGCATCAAAAAAATCTTCAGCTTTAGTGGCTACGCCTTTGTGGCCACCCTGTCGGGTGTAGTAATCGCCCAACTAGATAGGCTTATTCTCGGTGGTATGCAGGGACCGGCGGCGGTTACTTATTACGTTGTTCCCGGGGATATTTCGATTAAAATTCATGGTTTCGTGGTGGCTGCGACGGCGGTGGTTTTTCCTCTCACCGCTGACCTATTAACCAAACGCCAGGACGACCGCCTACTCAATCTTTATCGTCGCGCCACTCGCCTGATATTGAGCGTCTTGGTTCTAGGCGTCACGCCGATGCTGCTGTTTGCCCATCCCTTCCTATTGCAATGGCTTGGTCCCGAGTTTGCCAGCAAAAGCACGGTAGTTTTCCAGCTACTCTTGATAACTTACTTTTTCTCATCACTCCATGTCATACCATTTTTGATTGCTTATGGCGCCGGTAAACCAGTCTACAGCGCCGCTTATAGTCTGGCGGTGGCCGTACTTAATATCCTGATGATGTTTGTCCTAATTCCGCGCTACGGCATTAATGGGGCCGGCGTGGCCTACTTGATTGCCGTTCTGCCCACCACACTCTTCTTTATATGGTTTGTAGAAAAACGAATATTAAGCGTTAACTTAAAAAATTTTTATACCAGCCTGCTTGCCCGCCTTCTCCTCTTATTTGGCATGTCGTTTCTGATATCATGGAAGCTAAGCGCGTATATCACCAGCCTTAAACTTTTCCTGGCAATGTACGTTGTGACGGTGGTTGTTAGCTTTGGGCTTTTCGCGGCTTTTGGGATGATCCATCCTGAAGACTTAGCCCTTTTGCTGCGCACCGACAGGGACACTAATTAAATAGGAGCACTATGTTAAAACGTATCGCAAATAAGGCCCGCACTGTATTATCCGCGCCACCCCAAAAACCAGATCCCAAAGAATATTCAACTACAGATGGCCCTATGGAAGTACCGTGCCAAAAGGAAGCCTACTACCTAGCGCTCAATAAATATATGCAAGATGGCGATACTGTTCTGGATGTAGGTTGCGGCATCGGCTATGGGCTTAACTTGCTCTCCATTAAGGCCAAAGAAGCCTACGGAGTTGATGTCGATAAAAAAGCTGTCGATTATTGCACCGAGAATATCCTGGGTAAAAACCCGCGATTAATAAGCCTCCAGGCTTACGACGGCTACAGCTTGCCTTTCCCCGATAAAAAATTCGATGTGGTTACTACTGTAGATGTGCTTGAACACGTGGAAGACTTCCACCGCTTTATTGATGAGCTCTTACGCGTAGCCAAGCGGGCTGTTCTCATTAGCACCCCTAACCGCCGCCCTGAAAACACCAATCCTGATGGTTCGCCCAAAAATTATTGGCACCTCCGTGAGTGGTCTCGAGAGGAGCTGGACGAGATTTTGAAAAAACATGATGCGAAAGTTGATTGGAATTTTATAAATGGCCCTTGGGAAGGACCCTTTAGCGTGACGTCAGACGACCAGGAAGACACCATGACTCTCACGCCGGCCCTAATCCTAAAATGAACCTGAAAGACCTGGCGAAACAGGCGCTTGGCCGTCGAGACATTGATGCCAATATTAACCAGAATATTCGTCGCTTTCGAGCCAAAATCAGCGATGAAGCCATACGGTCTGCCAAGCGACCACAAAACTGGCAAAATAACATCGAACTAATAATCCCCTGCTACAACCACGCCCCTTACTTGGAGGCGTCATTTGCTAGCATAGTAGCCCAAACTCGCAAAGAGCCTCTATCGCTTACCTTTGTAAACGATGCCTCGACCGATGATTCGCTGCAAAAGATGGAGCAAATAAAACGCACGAATACGGCCGACTGGATAAGCATACAGATTGCTAATAACGCCACCAACTTAAACCAAGGCGGTTCACTCAACAAGGTAATAGCGGCGTCTCCCAATGACTTGTTTGTATTGCTGAATGCCGATGACCTACTAACCCCCGACTGTTTGCAATTAATCGTGGATAGCTACTGGCTTCATCCGGAAATATTTTTATTGGGGGGCAGCAGCCTGTGGTTTGAAGGTGATTCCAGCTTGCCCAAGCATAAAATCAAGCCAGCAAGCGAACTGGGTTGCAAAATTTATGGACCCAAAGAAGCACTTCACTTTACTGAACTAAACGACCTCAATATGAGCCAATCGTCGTGTTCATTTTTTAAAGTTAGCTGGGAACTGGTTGGCGGGTATTTCCCTCTTAAAAAGCGGGTTGCCTCCCATGACGACCGCGATTTTCAGATGCGGGTTTCTTCGGTACTGCCGGTGGGGGTGTACTCCGATTACCCGATGGAATTCTATCGCACTACCAGCTCTACTGGCCGAGGCATTATATAATGCACCCGCTTACTATTGCGCGACGAGTCCTCCGGCAAAGCCAGGTAGTCGCCAAAACCTCGGGAGGCCGCATCCTTGGCTATGGCCGGCGAGGCGTCAAATACCAGAAACGAGCACTGGTTTCCTATCTAGCCGACCCTGTCAAACGCTACATGGAGGGACAACGATTAACCATTTTTAGCAATGACGGCCTGGCTGTTGCCTGGCCACAGGTTCTTAACAATCTGGGCTACATGGTTGATGTAATGGACTGGGATGATACTAGTACACCCCCCGAAGAGGCTTATGACTTAGTGGTTGTCCACGGAGCAAAAAACTTTGCTACTCTTGAACCGTTGATTAAAACTACCCCATCAATCTATTTTTCGAGCGGAAGTTATTGGAAGTTCCATAACGAGGCCGAAGACCGCCGATTGCAGGACTTTAAAAAAAGCCATAACCTTACCTTACCGCGCGATCGCTACATTAATGAATCAGAGGAAGCGGTAAACCAAGCAGTCCAAGGTATCATTTGCTTAGGCAACGAAGGAACCAAGCAAACGTACGCCTCTTTTAAACGCGTTGTCAGTCTGCCAATAGCGGTTTATTCGACATCCGCAAAAGAGCGTAACAAAGATTATGACGCGGGACGCAAGCATTTCTTATTTCTCTCGGGCGGTGGCAACATCCATAAAGGCCTGGATTTACTACTTGACGCGTTTGCCGGCTTACCCCAGTATCAGCTTCATATTATTACTTCGATAGACCCTGAATTTGGCAAATACTATCACAAGCTGCTTTATGAAACAGACAATATTCATTGCTACGGCTACCAGACACCGCTAACAGAAGCTTACAAAAACGCGGTAAGACTGTGCGATTTTTCTATATTTCCATCGTGCAGTGAAGGCAGTCCCGGGTCAGTGCTGTCTTCAATGGTGGAAGGTCTGATACCCATAGTTAGTGAATCGGCGCACTTTGACGTGGAGCCCTTTGGTATGTCCCTGCCAGACGTATCCGTCTCGACTATTTCTAAGAGTATTGCTGAAGTTTCAGCCTGGTCGGCCAAAGATATCCAGAGGCGCTCAAATCAGGCCAAAGCAGCCAGCCAAACTGACTATACGCCTCAGCTTTACAATGCTCGCCTAGAAAAAGCTGTTAGGTATATTTTGGATGGCACTGAAGGTACAATATGAATAACTGTTATGGAGTGGAGGAAAGATGCGTAAATTGATTAAGCACACAAAGGGCGGCCATCCGTACAAAGACGTGCCAATGATGGCGGCAGAAGGTGTGCACGAAGAAGTTGGCCGACTGGTGGACAAATACGCGCCCAACAAGCGTGACAAGTTAAAGGCTTTGGATATTGGCGCCGGCCAAGGCGCTTTATCGTTGCGCATCCGCGACCTGGGATTCTCGGACGTCGCGGCCTGGGAGCTTGAGCACGACAAGTTTAAAGTCAAAGACATCCCTGTAAAGCACGTCGACCTCAACCACGACTTCCCGGCCGAAAATTCATACGACGTAATCACCGCCATAGAAATCCTTGAGCATTTAGAAAATCCATTTCACTTTTTTCGACAAATTGGCCACATACTAGCACCTGGCGGCTTTGCCATTGTAAGCACTCCCAATATTGAAGGCCGCATGTCTAGGTTAGAGTTTTTACTTAATGGCAATTACCGCTGGTTTGATGAAGGCGCCTACCAAGAATGGGGCCACATTCTGCCATTATCCCGCTGGCAACTTGACCGCATTTTGAACCGAGCCGGGCTTGGTATAGCCGAACGATCTTATAATTCGCGTGACGCTCATTTAGTAACAGAACCAGGCTTCAAAAATACCGTTAAGGCCTTGGCTGCTTTTGCGGCAACACCGCTGATGACCGGAGACTATGACGGAGACATTAGCCTATTTGTAGTAAAGCGCGCTGAGGCCTAGCCATCGTAACGCTCCCCAAAGTCGGATTAGTGACGCCGGCTTTTAACGAAATTGAAAATGTTCGGAAGTACCTGGCGTCTGTCGATTCTCAAAAATATTCAAACCTTACGGCCTACATCGTAGACAATGGGCGAAATGAAGGCATCGATGAGCTGGCGGAGCCATTGGGTGATCGTGTCGTTGTGCTAAAAGGCTCCCCTTCGCAGTGGTGGGCCGCCGGCACCAACGCCGGAACAAGACGGGCGCTAGAGGATGGCTGCGACTACATTTTTACCATCAACATTGATGTCACGCTCCGCCCTGACACGCTCGCCAACGCCGTCGCCGTGGCCGCCAATCATCCCGGGAGACTCATTGGCATAACGGTTTGCCTGCAAAAAGACCCCGACTACGCCTGGTATTGTGGCGCCAAATTTGTTCCGGCAACCGGCGACATCGACCACTTCCACGGTCCCCTCAGCCAGTTTTCAGGCCAAAAGATTCGCGAATCCGAATGGCTTACCGGCATGGGCGTCCTTATACCCGCCGAAGTATTTAAAGAGGTTGGCATGTACGACGAAAAAACCTTCCCTCAGTACTTTGCCGACGCCGATTTTTCACTGCGCTCCAAACAGGCCGGTCACCAGCTTCTCGTAACTACCGAGGCAATCGCCTTGGTCGACGATACTTCGGCTTGGATAGTTAGGCAGCGTCGGCATCCGCACTTACGCCTGTTTTACGATTTTTTCTTCTCGATCCGGTCGCAGTACAATTTCAAGCATCGTGCGGCGTTTTACAAACGACATTGGCCTGGCCCCTACCGGCAAGCACTGCGCCGCTTTTACTTTGGCCCGGCCCGAGAAATGCTTTGGGATCTATTGAAGCGCTGGGTAAAATACCAAGGTAAGCGGATGTTGGGCAAAGCATGAAAATTTCGGTAGAAAGTTCGGCGCTTTTTGTCAGACGCACCGGCGTCGGCCAATATTTATACGGTTTGATGCAAGCGGTGAGCAAGCTTGATAATGTAAACCAATATAAACTCGTGGCATTTTTATTCCTGGGTAAGAGCGTTGAACTGCCGTTGCCGGGCTTTACTTACAAGTTCGTCCGTTATATTCCTGGCCGCGTCTATAACTGGCTGTTTTTTCACCATCTGGCGCCGCCAATTGATTTGCTGGTCGGCAAGCCGGATATTTTTTTCTTCCCTAACTTTACAATTTGGCCGCTCGCCCGTACCAAAAAATCGGTTGTGGTAATCTATGACCTCTCATTTGTTCTCCAGGCCCAACACTCACAGTGGGACAAATTGCTGGGTGCCCAGGTCCCAAAATCGGTCAGTCGCGCTAGCCGGGTAGTGACGATATCCGAAAACTCTAAGCGTGAAATAGTGCAGCACTATAAAACCGATCCGGCTAAAATTAGCATTGTGTACCCGGCGGTTGACCACGGGCGTTTTTTACCCGGGCCGCGCAACGATGCAGTGCTTGGCAAATATAAGATTAGCGGCAAGTACATCCTATACACTGGTACCCTCGAGCCGCGCAAAAACATAGTCGGTTTACTCGAGGCTTATGCCACACTCCCCGACCCTGTCCGCGCCGCGTATTCTCTGGTGCTGGCTGGCGGCAAGGGCTGGCTGGATGATGCCATTGAAGCCAAACTCGCACAATTGTCGGGGCTGCCAATTATCCGCACGGGCTACATTCCGGATGAAGATCTACCCGAGCTTTATCGCGGCGCCAGCTTATTTGTCTACCCTTCGCATTACGAAGGCTTCGGCATGCCTCCACTCGAAGCCATGGCGAGCGGTGTGCCGGTTATTACCAGCAATAACTCCTCGCTGCCGGAAGTTGTCGGCAACGCTGGAATTATGGTTGATTCCAACGATACATCCGCGCTTACGACGGCAATCGAGGATGTACTGGCCAACCCCAAGCAAATGACGGATATGCGCCAACTTGGCCTAGCCCAAGCCCAAAAATTCAACTGGGAAGCCAGCGCCCAAAAGCTCGTCGAGGTATTTGAACAAGTAGGCGAGCAGGCATAAGCCGGTATAATAGAAAAATGCGTGTTGCCATAAACTTACTCCAGCTGCCTCCCGGGCGCTTTGAGGGGGTTACCACATACGTTAAGAAACTAATTGAGCGGCTACCCCAGGTGGGTCCGGATGACCAATATTACGTATTCCACCAACCAGGTCTCGAAATTGCCCAACAGCTTGATACAAGAATAACTACCGTCGCCTTCGCTCAACCTGGACTTATTAGCAAAGCTCATCGCAAAGCGCTGTCTTTGGCTCGGATAAAGGTGCCAAACTCGCAGGCCAAAAAAATACGCGACTATGCCAAGCGCGAGCAAATTGATATTATCCACTACCCCTTCAGTTCTATTCCGGTTACCGAGCAAAAACTAGGCGTACCGGCAGTCTTGTCTGTCATGGATATCCAGCACGAATTCTTTCCTGAGCTTTTTTCTGCCTCCGATCTGCTGGCGCGGCGATTGGCCTACCAATCATCGGCCGAATCAGCCGACTCAATCATTGCCATCTCCGAATTTACCAAGCAAACACTGGTGGACAAGTTCAAAATTCCGGCCGATAAAATTCATGTCGTATACCTGTCGGGCGACGTTAGTGCCAAGCCCGACCTCAGCATTGATCTGCCCGAGCGGTTTATGTACTTTCCGGCGGCCGACTGGAAGCACAAAAACCACGCCCGCCTGTTTAGGGCATTAGCTCAGCTTAAAAAACAAGGTTTTAACGGTAAGCTGGTACTAACTGGCGTGCAGTCGGACAATCAGGCGCAGCTGCAAAAGTTGATGGGCGAGCTGGGGCTCGAGGACAGCATTATACATCTGGGACAAATCAGTTTTGACCAGGTGTCGGGCGTATTTCAGCGCGCGCGCATGCTAATTTATCCATCGCTGTTTGAAGGGTTTGGCATCCCGCCGCTCGAAGCCATGTCGGTAGGCGTCCCGGTTGCCTGCTCAGACACAACTAGCCTCCCGGAGGTGGTTGGTGACGCCGCCGTGATCTTTGACCCAACCGATGAGAAAGCGATTGCCGAGGCTATTAAAAAGGTCTGGGATGACGAGAACTTGCGCGCGCGGCTTATAAACAAAGGCCGGAAGCAGGCGGCAAAATTTTCATGGAGCCGCATGGCCGAGGACACTCATGCAACCTACAAGGAGCTTCATGTCAAAAAATCGACCTAAAGTCGCGCTGGTTACACCGATTCATAACGGCATTGAGTACACCCTGCCGTACCTGGAATCGGTTTATAAGCTCGATTATCCCAACCTTGAAATGATAATTATCGACGACGGCTCGAGCGATGGCTCCAGGCAAAAAATTGAGACCAGCTATCCTAAAACCATCGTCATAGGCGGCGATGGCAACCTGTGGTGGTCCGGCGCGACAAATTTAGGAGTCAAACGCGCTAAGCAGGATGGCGCCGATTATATCTTTACGGTTAATAACGACGTTATGCTAGAGCCGAAGCTTATTTCGCAACTAGTGGCAACCGCCGAAGCCCACCCCAAAAGCCTGGTGGGCTGTAAAATTTACTTTATCGACGACCGCACAAGAGTCTGGTACTTTGGCTGTCAACTAGACGACAAGCTAGCAGACATATATATCAATACTGGTCGCGATGAAGACTTTACCAAGCTCTATGAATCGGGCGCCTTAACCGGCATGGGGGTTTTGATTCCGGCAGAAGCTTTCGACCAAATAGGCTTGTACGACGCCCAAAACTTTCCCCAATACCACGCCGACAGTGACTTTTCGCTACGCGCCAAACAGGCCGGCTACAACCTATTAGTTGACCCAAGCGCCAAGCTCTATAGTGATGTCGGTTCTTCGTGGGTGCAGCGCCAGCTTAAACACCCCTCGCCGAAGTTTGTTTGGCAGATGTTCTTTCACATGCGTAGCCCTTACAGTTTCGCTATCCGTTATCGCTTCTACAAGCGCCACTGGGGCAAGAAATACTTATGGATGTGGCTTAAGTTCTACCTGTTAATGGCTGCCAAAATTGTAGGTTATCGGCCGAGCCCGACAGTACCGCCTGGCCTTAAGTAGTTTTAAGATCTGCTTCGACCATCATCTTTATGAGTCCTTCAAAGCTGACCTTCGGCTCCCAGCCCAGCTGGCGCTTAGCCTTACTTGGGTCACCGACCAGCAATGCTTCCGGCGCCGGCCGCAAAAGGTTCTTATCCTGCCTTACGTACGGGTGCCAATCCCCTAGGCCGGCCACCTCGAAGGCAACTGTCAGCACGTCCTGAATAGAGTGCGCCTGACCGGTTGCCAGCACGTAATCATCTGGCTTATCTTGTTGCAGCATCAGCCACATGCCCTCAACATAATCACCGGCGTAGCCCCAGTCGCGCTTGGCGGAAAGATCACCCAGCACCAGCTGCTTTTCATGGCCCTGCTTGATGCCCGCGGCCGCCCGGGTAATTTTACGCGTCACAAAGTCCACGCCGCGACGAGGCGACTCGTGGTTATACAAAATGCCGCACGAGGCGTGTATGCCGTAACGCTCGCGGTAATATACGGTCATGTGGTGCGCATACACCTTGGCAACCCCATAGGGGCTGCGCGGATGGAAAGCGGTGGTCTCGTCTTGCGGAGCGGTTTGGGCCTGGCCGAACATTTCACTTGATGAAGCCTGGTACATACGACTGGGGCGACCGGAATGCCGAATAGCCTCGAGCAACCGCATTGTGCCGAGACCGGCCGAATCGGTTGCGGCTTCGGGCTCGTCATAGGATTTGCCGACATGGCTGTAGCCGCCAAGGTTATAAACTTCGTCAGGCCGGGCCGTCTCAACCGCCGCCTCGAGGCTGCCGACATGGCACAGGTCACCCACAATTAACTCAACCCCGGTGGTCGCCACTTCATCGGCATTTGGTTCACTTAAGTCGCGTACCATCCCATAGACTTTGTAGTCCTTGGAAAGCAGCAGTTGGCTGAGATACCAGCCGTCTTGACCAGAAACGCCGGTGATTAAAGCCGATCTTGCCACGCGGCTAAGCTTCGGCTTCGATGTCGATGGCGCCGCTCATCTTACGTTCCAGCTCGGCGACGTCGGCATCCACCATTATCTGAACTAACTCTTTAAAGGTTACTTTTGGTTCCCAGCCCAGTTCTCGCTTGGCCTTAGAATAATCACCGATTAGTAGGTCGACTTCGGCCGGGCGGTAATATTTGGGATCGATTTCGATGATGGTTTTGCCGGATTTCTTATCGATGCCTTTCTCGCTCTCATCTTTACCCTGCCATTCGAGCTCAAAACCCAAGTGCTTGGCGGCAACTTCGCAAAATTCTCGAACACTATGGGTTTCGCCGGTGGCGAGCACGTAATCATCGGGCTTGTCGGCCTGCAACATCCGCCACATACCTTCAACGTAATCTGGCGCGTAGCCCCAGTCGCGCTTGGCATCCATGTTTCCCAGATAAAGCTTGTCTTGGATGCCAGCTTTAATGCGCGCGAAAGCGCGGGTAACCTTGCGCGTAACAAAGGTCTCACCGCGGCGCGGCGATTCGTGATTAAACAGGATGCCGTTGACCGCAAACATGTCGTAACTTTCGCGGTAGTTTTTGGTCATCCAGTAGGCATAAACCTTGGCCGCACCATAAGGACTGCGCGGATAAAGCGGCGTAGTCTCTTTTTGGGGCACTTCCTGCACTAGGCCGAACATTTCGCTGGAGGATGCTTGGTAATACTTAACTTTACGGGCCAGCCCGCCTTCAATCACGGCGTCTAGCAGGCGGGTGGCGCCCAGGCCGGTGACATTTCCAGTATATTCGGGCACATCAAACGAAACTCGCACGTGGCTTTGAGCTCCCAAGTTGTAAATTTCATCAGGTTTGACGTCGCGGACAATGCGGTTGAGCGAAGATGAGTCTTCCAGGTCACCATAGACAAGCCTAAGATGGTTGTTTTCTTCGTGCGGATCCTGGTAAATTTTATCGAGCCGGGCGGTGTTAAACGAACTTGAGCGGCGGATAATACCATATACGTCGTAGTCCTTTTCTAAAAGCAGTTCGGCCAAGTATGAGCCGTCCTGTCCGGTAATGCCGGTTATAAGCGCGCTTTTGCGTGATTCAGCCATCAATTCTCCACTCAGTTACTCTGACAATTGTCCCTAGAGCTTCCTTGTATGTCAAATGGCTAAAAGTTTATACTCAATGTAATGGCCAAGCCAAAGAATCATAAATTACGTCGATTCATTTTTGGGAACCTGTTTGTCCTAACAGTTGTGCTGGTCTTTTTTATCTTGCACCTGCCTAAGCTTACACAACCTCCGCTGGATGAACACTCTTGGCGCCAAGTCGATACTGCGGCGGTGGCACGCAATTTTGCCGAAGAATCACCGAATATTTTTTATCCCCGCGTCGATATGCGCATGCAATACTCGGGCATTACCGGAATGGAATTTCCGATTTATAACTATGCGATCTTCATCTTTAACTCGGTATTTGGCTTCGCGCACTGGCACGGCCGGCTAGTCAGTTTAGTGGTGTCACTGTTTGGACTGTTCTTTTTTTACAAGTTGCTACAATCAAAATTCTCCGAATCGGTCGCCCGGGTAGGGCTGGTTACTTTGGCCATGCTGCCGCTGTATTTTTACTACGCCCGCAATATTCAGCCCGACATGCTAATGGTAACGGCTTCTATTATTGCTCTATATTTTACGCAGCGCTTTTGCGTTACAAAATTACGGCGCGATCTTTGGATCGCTTTGAGTTTTTTGTCGTTGGCAATGCTAGTAAAAATCCCCGCGGTCTTTATCGTCATTCCAATGCTAAGCCTGCTTGGCTGGCGCCGTCTGGTCGCTGCTTTCACCCCCGCCAACCTGTTATTTGGCGCCTTGGTGGTAGTTGCACCGAGCGCTGCATGGTATGCGTGGTCGGCTCATTTGAGCGCGGCCTTTGGACTCGGACAATATTACTACGGCGACCTCGACCTTAGGCAGTCATTGCGGCTTATTAAAACCAGCGAGTACTGGCGTGTAATGTTGTTTTATTCTTTGCCGCAACATAACTCAGCCGCGCCAGCCTGGTTGGCTGCCGGATTCGGTTTTATCTATGCCGCGGTCCGAAAGTACTGGCTACCATTAGCCTGGCTCGCCGCCGTCGGCTTATTCCTCGTTATCTTTGCAAACAAGAGCTTCTACCACAACTACTACAGCTTGCCGCTGGCGCCCGCGCTGGCGGCACTGCTTGCCGTTGGTTTTGTTTGGTTATGGAACATCTTTAAGAGTGAAAACCGGTTGGTTCCGTACTTATTCGCGCTTACGTATTTTGCTAGTCTAGTGCTGGTAGCCAAGCCCAAACTTCAAGCCGCCTACGCCATCAGCAACCCAGAATATGCCCGGCTTGAGTCGGTAATGGACAAGGTGAGCACAAGGCACGACCTGATAATTACTACCGACGGTGCCGAGCCCCGCATGCTGTATTTCGCGCATCGTAAGGGTTGGGCCTTAGCTCCCGATCAGGCCAATATTCAAGAACTGGAATCGCTCCATCGTTTGGGCGCCAAATTCGTTGTGACCGATGCGACAACAAAGTTAGACGGATTGCGCATGGTTTTTCATGACGACGCATTCGATATCTACTCGCTCTAGTCTAGAGCCACCCAGCCCAAGCTGATATACTAGCTGGCGTATGCCAAAACAAGCTAGCAAAACAAAGCTTACGCAAAAGTTTGGAATTGACGCCTGGCTGATAGCGGCGCTAATTTTTTGTCTACCGTTTGAGCGGATCCCTTCTTACGAGTTTCATCATCTGAATCTTCGCCCCAGTCTATTTGTGGGCGGAGCCATTGTATTGTACTTCCTTTATTCGCTCATAACTCGCCGCATTAAGCTTGATTTAACCTGGGCCCACAAGGTGCTTGCGGCTTTTCTGTTATGGATGGCTTTGCGGCTTCCTGCCGCCTTAAATTCTCACCGCGCAATTGAAGTCACTGTTTTTACTTATTTTGTGGCTGCCGTGGCGGTAAGCGTCGCCGGCTTGTTGCGGCGAGAATACTTACCGCTCCTGGCCAAAGCCCTATTTATTTCAGCCGGCTTAGTTGGTATCTTTGGGTTGTATCAGTATTTTGGCAACTATTTTGGCTTGAGCAATTCATTAACGGGCATATTGCAGCGCTACTCCTGGCAGGTTTTTGGCTATCCGCGCGTCCAAAGTACAGGGCTCGAACCGCTGTATTTCGCCTCTTATTTATTGCTTCCCATCACGCTTTTGATGACTTTTATGGCCTCCAAAGAAACCGCCAAAAAAGCATATTACCCGCTGCTTTTCGTCCTAACACTTGACCTCTTCCTAACGGTTTCACGCGGGGGCAACCTGGCGTTCGTGCTGTTTGTGCTAGCCTTCATTCCCTTGGTTTGGCTGGCAAAGGCCGTGGACCGCAAGCAGTTAGGAATGATATTCCTTACTATTCTGCTGGCATATCTGGCCAATCTCGTTGTAATTAACTACTTTCATCACCCCAGACTGTACGGCCAAAGTGAAGGCAACGGCCTTAAGGCCTATACCCAGCAAATTACACGGATCGAAAACAGCGGCGACGACCGTGCCATTTCGCGCGCCGCGGCGATTAAAATTATCAAAAAGTACCCCTTGCTCGGAATTGGACCGGGAAACTACGGCCCTTATGAACAAAACAATCAGCGCAGTTCCAATGGTTGGGTGATTGTAAACAATGAGCCGCTCGAATTATGGGCGGAAACTGGGATTGTTGGCCTGACTCTGGTAGTAATTTTTGGGGCAATCGTAACCGTTATGGCCTGGCGGGTATTGCGCCAGTCTCCAGATAGGTTAAATCGACTTTGGGGTGTTGGCTTGGCTGGATATTTGATTGCTGTTGTTGTTCAGTATCAAACTTTTTCCACTCTATACATTGTTCATATTTGGACTGCTTTTGGACTAATCATTGGCCTTTACAAGCTCTACCAATCAAAGCAAGCTTAAATTATGAGAATTGTAATCGACGCGCGTATGCTCAGCTATACCGGAATCGGGCGCTATGTACACGGCCTGGTAGATTTGATCCCCCCGTTCGACAAGGCTAATCAGTACTTTGTGCTACTTACCAAGGCCGATTTCGATAGATGGACCGAGCCGAGCGATAACGTCCAAAAAGTCCTGGCTGATTATCCGGCCTACAGCCTGGGCGAGCAAATCCGCCTGCCGCGCCAAATTCGGCAGCTACAACCTGATATAGTGCATTTTCCACACTTCAGTACGCCACTATTTTACCTCCGCAACTACGTAGTTACTGTTCACGACCTGACGCTACGCGACTTTCCCACCCGGCGCGGTAATTCATTGCTCGCGCGCGCCAAGTTTGGCGTGCGCTACTGGGCAATGCGGCTTAGTCTGCACAAAGCCCTGGCTCATGCAGCCGCAATAATGGTGCCCACCAACTTCGTAAAAGAGCAGGTGGAAGCTGGCTGGCCAGCGCGGGCTGCAAGAATATCGGTGACCTATGAAGCCGCCAGCAACCTTGTGAATGATTCCGACAGGCCGGTTAAACCGCAGCCCAATCAATTGCTGTATGTGGGCAACTATTACCCAAGCAAAAACATCTCGAGCCTCATCGATGCGATTGGCTTACTGGCAGCCCTTAAGCCCGAAGTTAAATTAACCCTAGTTGGCAAAAAGGACTCTTTTGCTGAGCAGTTAGAAGCCGAGATTGGCGCAAAAAACTTGTCTGCCAATATTGAGTTCAGGGGCTACGTAACCGACGCTGAACTAAGCAAGCTCTACCAAAATGCCGCACTATTTGTCTTTCCCTCACTCTCCGAAGGCTTCGGCCTGCCGCCGCTCGAGGCCATGGCGGCTGGGTGCCCTGTTATTAGCAGTAACGCCAGCTGCATGCCTGAAGTGCTGGGGAATGCTGCTGCCTATTTTGGCCCCCATGACCCTAAGGACATAGCAAATAAGATCCAGGCGCTTCTAAACGACCCAAATGAGCTCGAGCGCCTGCGCCAAGCTGGACTGGAACAGGTCAAAAAATACTCCTGGCGCAAGATGGCCGAGGAGACGCTGGCGGTTTATAAGGAAGTTTTGGGGCACAAGTAGCCTTCGACAGGCTCAGGCAATATTAATCAGCCTTTTTAATAACAACGCGGCGGTCGCGCCCTTCGCCCTCGCTCTCGGTGACCACTTCTGGCATGTCGGCCAAAGCCATATGGACAATCCGGCGCTCGGCTGCATTCATCGGACGCAGTGGGTGCGGGTCGCCGGTTTCAATAACTTTTTGCGCATCTGCCTTCACTTGTTCACTCAAACGCTCGGCCCGTCCGGCTTTGTAGCCGGCAATATCAAGATGCACAAATATCCGCTCGTCGGTGTTTTGCTTAACTATTGCCGTTACAATTTGCTGTAACGCCTGCAGAGTCTCGC